>DATEMG010000195.1:0-3533 GCA_035275805.1 Blastocatellia bacterium | reverse complement strand
CTATTTGCCAGAGACTCGCTCGCTACCGCTCGCGGTACTGATTCGGCCCCACATCCCTTAGTTACCCCTTCAAGTATTCGTTGACTCCGGAGAATTTTGATGCCATCTAACCGAAAACTCCGCAGCGCCGAATGGTTCGGGCGCGCGGATAAGGGCGGATTCATCCACCGCAGTTGGATGAAGAACCAGGGATTTCCCAATCACCTCTTCGACGGAAGGCCTGTCATCGGCATATGCAACACCTGGTCGGAGTTGACGCCCTGCAACGCGCACTTTCGCACGGTCGCCGACGCCGTTAAACGCGGCGTTTATGAGGCGGGCGGCTTCCCGCTGGAATTCCCGGTCATTTCGCTGGGCGAATCGACGATGCGCCCGACGGCGATGCTCTTCCGCAACCTGGCCAGCATGGACGTCGAAGAATCCATCCGCGCCAATCCGATCGACGGAGCCGTCCTGCTTGTCGGCTGCGACAAGACCACGCCGGCGGCGTTGATGGGCGCGGCCAGTTGCGACCTCCCCACAATCGCCGTGTCGGGCGGGCCGATGCTCAACGGCAGATTTCGCGGGGAACAGATAGGGTCGGGAACCAACGTCTGGAAGTTCAGCGAAGACCTGCGTAGCGGCGCGATGCCGTTGTGCGATTTTCAGGAGGCCGAAAGCTGCATGAGTCGCTCGGCCGGCCATTGCATGACTATGGGCACGGCCTCGACGATGGCCAGCGTCGTCGAAGCGCTGGGAATCGGGTTGCCGATGAACGCGGCCATTCCGGCGGTCGATTCGCGCCGCTATGCTTTGGCCCACATGGCCGGACGCCGCATCGTTGAAATGGTTCATGAAGATTTGCGGATGTCGCGAATCCTTACGCGTGAGGCGTTTGAAAACGCCGTTCGCGTCGTCGGCGCGATCGGCGGTTCGACGAACGCCGTCGTTCATCTGCTGGCCATCGCCGGGCGAATGGGCGTCAATTTCAAACTCGACGATTGGGACCGGCTGGGGCGTGAGATCCCCTGCCTGGTCAACCTTATGCCTTCTGGCAAATTCCTGATGGAGGATTTCTATTACGCTGGCGGATTGCCCGCGGTGATCCGCGAACTCGGCGATCTGATTCACCGCGACGCGCCGACGGTCAACGGCAAGACTATTGGCGAGAACACCGCCGACGCGCCCTGCTACAACCGCGACGTGATCCGGCCGTTCGACAATCCGTTGACGAAGCGTGGTGGGCTGGCCATCCTGCGCGGCAACCTTTGCCCGGACGGCGCTGTCATCAAACCTTCAGCAGCGACCCCGGCGCTGATGAAGCATAGCGGCCGCGCGGTGGTCTTTGAAACCATCGAGGACCTGCACGCGCGCATCGACGACCCTAACCTTGAGATCGACGAATCGAGCGTGATGGTTCTGAAGAATTGCGGCCCGCGCGGTTATCCAGGAATGGCCGAGGTCGGCAACATGCCGCTGCCGCCGAAGCTGCTGAGACGCGGCGTGACCGACCTGGTTCGCATTTCGGACGCGCGAATGAGCGGCACCGCTTACGGCACGGTCGTGTTGCACGTCGCGCCCGAAGCCTCAGCGGGAGGAAATCTGGCGTTAGTCGAAAACGGCGACATCATCGAGATGGACGTCGAAGCCAGGAGACTCCACCTGAACGTCAGCGACGAAGAACTGGCCAGGCGCCGAGCGAAATGGAGCCCCCCGCAATTGCCATACAACCGCGGCTATTACAAACTCTACGTCGATCACGTGATGCAGGCCGACAAGGGCGCGGACCTGGATTTTTTGGTAGGCCGCAGCGGGGTTGCTGTCAATCGAGAATCACATTGATCTCTCATTGTCCTGCAAATCGGATTTTGGTTCGTAGTGGTAGTACTGTAACATAATCTGTCAGCTTCAATACGTTGGGCAATTACAAGAATCGAGATGATTCCGCATTACCCATCCCTTCCGCCATCCTTGTTTGGTCAATGCCATTACTTCGACCCAGGCTTCTCCATTGTGGTAAACATGTAATTGCCTGAGAACCGCTACCTCAAAGTTCCTGGGCAACACACTTATAACCTCGTACTTAATGCCTGGACGCGCGCGAAGGTTGAGGCTGTCAGATATTACTCTGGCAGCGCCTAAAATATCCGATTGCTGTTCGGCGGTCAGTAATGGGCGCTGCTGGTCATCTACTCCCGGCCGTTCTTCGACAATTACTCGGGGCCGCTCCGGGGTAGCCACGCCAGGTGGATAAACCGGCTCTGTCTCAATTTCGATCGGAGTCGCGCTTCCGCGCGCCGGTATATCAATAACTGTTTGTTTCCCAAAAACATCCTGGCCCCTATTTCGATACAGCCATAATGATATCAGGGCGAGAATCAGGACAAACACCAGCGGTCCTCCACCTGTCCATCGTCGTCCATATGGGCCCTTCCCTACAGCATTCACGACTTCTACTTGAGGTCTTGATCCGCTAACTATGTGCGCCATAAATACCCCTTGCTTCAACGAGTCGGCGCCGCGAACGGTAGCGAACGCGGCCCTCCGGAAAACCTTCCGGCCACGATCTATACCCGCTACCGCTCGCGGTGCCGAATCACGCTAATCTCACAAAACACAATGGCAAGGAATGTGCCAACGCCGGCTGCTAATAAAGAGGCGCGAAATCATCCTGCGCCACGATACGATGGAAAAGTTCCTCCTCGAATTCGTAGGCAAAATTTTTGCCTACGCGCCTAGCGACACTGTTAGCCGGTTGCTGACACTACTCACACCCTTTACCCCACGCGCCACACGCTCTGCCAACGCGCGCTCGGCGCGCGAGGAGACGGCGCCCGACAGAGTTACCGCTCCATTGCGACTTTCAACCTTGATCGTCCCTACGTTTGTGAAGCTGTCACGCTCATTGAAGAGCGCAAACAAGACCTGGTTCGCCAATTCCTTATCTTTGCTCACGCGCTCCGATACTCCAGGCGTTTCAGCCTGCGCGGCGCCGTTATTGGCGACAGTCAGTTGATTGACCACATCGGCCACATTGGGCAGGCTTCGGGCAAGTTGCTCGACGCCAGTCTTCTGCTGCGGCGTTTGCATCCGCCCGGCGAGCGTCACGACTCGATCTTTGACGCTCACATTGATTTCATTGCTCGAGAGATATTCGCTGGCCGCCAGCCGTTCGCGCAGATTGGCGTGAATCTCCAGATCTGTGACTCGCGCGCTTTCCCGCAGACTGGCGTCCGAAGGTTTCAATCCAGGCTCGACTCGTATTTGATTATCCACCTGCTTCACGCCGGTCGTGTCTCTGGCGACATTACCGGCCAGCTCTCGATCAATCTCCGACGGCGCCTGTCCGCTGAGAGTGACCACTCCATACTTGGTGTCAACGCCGATATCGTAAGCCGAGATCCGTTTAGAGAGCGCAAACGCCGCTTTGACTTGCGCGGTGATTCCAGCGTCGGAAACACCACGGATCACATCGCGCGCTGAATCGGGAACAGTGATTTGCCACCGCCATCCATAAACAAAAATTGCGCCCAGAACCACCAGCGCCAAGATGG
>DATEMG010000194.1:0-8484 GCA_035275805.1 Blastocatellia bacterium | reverse complement strand
TCGGCCAGTCGGTCATTGCCGGAAACCAAGCAGGCAAGGATGCCTGCGCTCCCAGGAGCCATACGCTCGGGCCGCGATTCTCATCGTTTCAGGGCGTCGCAACGCCGCCTGAAGGCTCCATAGGAAAGTTCGCCTCGCGCCACGCTTTGATCCCCCCGGCCATTGACAGTACGTTCGTGTAACCCATATTTTGCAGATTGTCCGCAGCCAGGGCCGACCGGAACCCGCCGCCGCAATAGAGCACGATCTCGGCGTCCTTGTCGGGCGCGGTCTTTTCGATGTCGCGCTCGATGATCCCGCGGCCGAGATGTTCGGCCCCGGCGGCATGGCCCTGGCCCCATTCGTGATCTTCGCGCACGTCGATGAGCCGGAATGTCTCGCCCGCGTCGAGCTTCCGTTTGACCTCGTCGACGGCAATTTCGCGGACGCGGGATCTGGCGTCCTCGCAGAGTTTTTCAAAAGCTTCCGAATGCTTCATCATTATCCCTCCAAAAGTCCCTGGGAGCGTCATGAATGAGGCTTATAAGACCCATAAGTCCTATTCATGGGGAAATCTCGAATCTCAAACCACAAATTCATCGGGAGAACCCATATGAACAAACGAGCCGCTCGAATTCTCTTCGTCGTCAACTTCTTACTGTTGTCTCCCCCGCTCGTTGTAGCGCAAACGGATAAAACTGACAAGCCGTTCGTCAAGCCGCCGCTCGCCCACACCTACTCGATAGTCGCGCGCGATCCGGCGACCGGCCAGTTGGGCGTAGCGGTCCAATCGCACTGGTTTTCGGTCGGCGCCATCGTGCCATGGGCCGAAGCGGGAGTCGGCGCGGTCGCCACGCAATCTTTCGTCGAGCCCAGTTATGGCCCGCTCGGATTGACGCTGATGCGCGCGGGAAAGAGCGCCCCCGCAGCCCTCAAATCGCTGCTCGCAGGCGACCCCCAGGCCGACGTGCGGCAGGTGGCGATGATTGACGCGCAGGGCCGCGTAGCGGCGCACACCGGCGCGTATTGCGTCGACGCCGCCGGCCACCGCATGGGCGCGAACTATTCAGCGCAAGCCAACCTGATGTTGAAAGATACGGTCTGGGACGCGATGGCAAAGGCCTTCGAGAACGCGAAAGGCGACCTGGCCGATCGTCTGCTGGCCGCGCTCGAAGCCGCACAGGCGGAAGGCGGCGACATCCGAGGCAAACAGTCGGCGGCTATCGTCGTCGTCTCCGGAAGGCCCACCGGCAGACCATGGGCCGACCGCCTCTTCGACCTTCGCGTTGAAGATCACCCGGAGCCGGTCGCCGAGTTGAAGCGTCTGGTGAAATTGCAGCGCGCTTATACCCGTATGAACGCCGGCGATGAGTTGTTCAGCAATAACGACATCGCGGGCGCGGTGCGCGAATACAGCGCGGCCGAGAAGCTTGTTCCAGACAACGTCGAGATGGTCTTCTGGCACGCTGTCACCTTGGCTAACGCGAAGAAAGTCGAAGAGGCGCTGCCGCTCTTCAAACGAGTCTTCGCGGCGGACAGCGCCTGGGCGACGCTTATCCCCCGCCTGCCGAAATCGAGGTTGCTGCCGGACGATGAGAAGATCATCCAGCGTATTTTGTCGGCGGCGCCCGCGCAGTAGGACAATGGGGGATGGGGGAACAAGGCGACGGGGCGATGGGGCGACGGGGCGACGGGGCGACAAGAAGAATAGGATAAAAGCGTTCACCATTTCGCCCTGTCGCCCCGTCGCCCTGTCGCCCAGTCGCCTTGTCCCTAATTCAAGCTCAGCCCTTTGACCAAATCTCTTCTGAATTCCAACGCGCGTTGTTGTCTGTCCGCCGGGTCCTTTTCCAGGGCGCGGAATATCTCAGCTTCGATCACGATATTCACTTCCGGGTTGAGCGCGCGCAGCGAGGGCGGTCTCGAATTGAGCAGTTTTACGCCGAAATCGCTGACCCGATTCGCGTTGAAAGGCGGTCGTCCGGCTAACATTTCGTAAGCAATTACGGCCAAACTGTAAATGTCCGAACGAAGGTCGGCATCCTCTCCGCGAAATTGTTCCGGACTCAGGTAAGTCGGGCGTAGCGGCAATTGTCCGCGCCCCTGTAGCCTGGCGGTTGTGCCCGGGACGAATCGCCTCCTCGACGCGTATTTGGAGAGACTGAAATTGACGATCTTGACGTTCGGGCGCCGGCCGGAGGAGGGCGTTACGATGAAGCATTCGGGCTTCAGGTCGCGATGAACCAACCCGGCCTTATGCGCGGCGTCCAGCGCCTCGCAGGCTTCGGCGATGATCTGAATCGCGTCGCCTACGTCGAATTTGCCCCTTCGATTCATCTCGTCGCGCAGCGAATCACCTTTCACGTATTCGCTGACTAAGTAGGCGTACGCGTTCGGCAACATTCCGAAATCGAGGACGGCGGCGATCTGCGGGTGTTTAAAATTGAGGGCGATTTGCGCTTCGAGGCGAAAGCGATCCTGAGCTAGCGGTTCGGCGATCGCGCTTGCGCGTATGATCTTGATGGCGACATCCTGTCCGGACTCGTTCGTCGCCACAAAGACCGTGCCCGATCCGCCATGCTTGATCACGCGCGCCAACCGATAGCGCGCGTCGATCATATAGGGGATCGTCTCGATGTCCCTCAACTCGACGAGGCAGTCGCGGCAAAATTGGAGGTTCGACGGGTAACACCGTCTGCACGACACACATTCACGCGCGATTTCGTTCGGATCGTAGATGGACATGGCGTCATCTCTCTTTCTGATACAGGACTGAAGAGGCGACTCACGCGACTCACGCGACGAGGAGAAGGGGAGAAAAATCTCTACGTCTTCTCGTCGCCCCGTCGCCCCGTCGCCCCGTCGCCCCGTCGCCTCTTCGCCCCGTCCCTCATCACGGCCAGGGCGTTTCGTTTCAACCCCGCGAGCTTCGCCCGCTTGATCGCGCTCTTGCGGAAGCGAGTCGAAAAATCTTCCTGCGACATTTCGATCATCTCACGCAGGCTCGGCTCGACGACGCCTTCACGCGGCTCGAAGCGTTCCTCCGCGGTCTCCTTTGAAAAACGCGACCAGGGGCAGACGTCCTGGCATATGTCGCAGCCGAAGATCCAGCCCTCCAGATTTGATCCGATCGGTTCGGGCAGTTCGGTTTCGCGCAGCTCGATCGTGCCGTAGGAAATGCACCGCGTGGCGTCGAGCTGGTAAGGCGCGACGATCGCCTGCGTTGGGCAGGCGTCGATGCAGGCCCGGCATTTGCCGCAATGATCGGGTTCTACGAACGAGTCGTAATCGAGTTCGATCGAAAGCAGCAACTCGCCCAGGAAAACCCACGAGCCGAACTCCTTGGTGATCAGGTTCGTGTGTTTGCCTATCCATCCCAGACCGGCGCGCGCGGCCCATGCCTTGTCCATCATCGGCGAGCTGTCCACGCAGATCTTCCCTTCGACACCGGACGCGCGCTCGCGAATCCATTCGAGCAGAGACTTCAGCTTGTCGCGCAGAACGTCGTGATAATCGTCGCCCCAGGCGTAACGTGAAATCTTGCCTGTCTCCGGCGCGTCGCTATGCTTTTCGGGCCGGAAATAATTGAGCGCGACCGAAACAACCGATTTAGCCGAAGGCAGCAGCAGGCGCGGGTCGGCGCGCCGCTGCGAATCGCGGGCCATATAAGACATCTGTCCGTGGAAACCGCTCGCCAGCCAAAGCCTGAGACGCTCGCCCTCTTCGGTCATTGCGCCAGCGGGCGCGACGCCGGCCTTGTCGAAGCCGAGACGCCGCGCCTCCAGCTTGATCTCTTCTGCAAAAGTCTTCGCCATCGCCAACATTGTAAGGCGGTTTGCGCCGCTCGGCTACAGGGAGGTATGCTCTGCCCCGACTGAGGGCCTCAACTATGAAATGTCCAGTGTGCAAAACCGATGAGTTAGACTTCTCCCCGCTCGAAAGCAATCTTACCTCACGCCATTGCGATAAATGCGGCGGCAATTGGATTCCGTCATTCGAATACTGGAAATGGCGCGAACAACATAAAGCGGGTCTGCCCAAAACGGCGACGGAACGAACTATCCCGTCCAATCCGGTTACAGACGCTTTGATCGCAAAACTCTGCCCGGAGTGCAATAAGATTCTGATCAAGTACAGAGTCGGCCACGGGGCCCGCTTCTCGCTCGATCAATGCGGCAATTGCGGCGGAGTCTGGTTCGACAAGGACGAATGGGAGGCGCTCAAGGGCCGCGACCTGCACAATGACATTTACCTGATCTTCACTGCGCCATGGCAGGATCAGGTTCGCAGCCAGGAATCGCGCCGAGTTCAGGAAGAGATTTACCGCATGAAATTCGGCGACGAAGACTTCATTGAGGTTCAACGGATGAAAGTGTGGATCGAAGGGCATCCGCGCAAGCAGGAGATACTCGCCTATCTGATGTCAGCCTGAGATTATCGGATCAACGCGTTCTCTGGCGCGCCGGTCCGTAAGCGACGCATTCGAGGAATAGCCCCGACGGCGGCGCGGTCACGCGCGCTGGATCGAGCGGCGACTTTCCCGACGGATGCTCGATCAATCGCGCGAAATCTTCAGCCCCCGCATTTCCGCGCCCCACTTCAACCAGCGATCCGACCAGCCGCCTCACCATCTTCCACAAAAAATGCGAAGCCGTGATACGGAATGAGATCAGATGTTCGTCGGTCAGGACTTCGGCGGATTCGACCCTGACAATGGTCGATTGCCCGTCACGTTTCGCGTCGCGTTCGCTGAAAGCGGCGAAATCATGACGGCCCGCGATCAATTCGGCCGCGCGCGCCATCTCGGCGACATTCAGTCTGTCCTTCACCCACCAGACGTATTTTTTGCCGAAAGCCGTGCGCCGCGTAGAGATTTGATAGAGGTAGCTCCGCGAAACGGCGTCGTGGCGGGCATGAAAACGATCGTGGACATCCTCGACTTCGAGGATGTTGATGTCCGGCGGTAAACGCTCGTTGACAGCGTAGAGGATTTCTTGCGGGCGGGGGATCGTCTTCGGCCTGCCTCCGCGCGGCGAGAGCTTCAGATGGGCGACTTGCGCCAGCGCATGAACGCCGGCGTCGGTGCGCCCGGCGCCGCCGATCTCGACCTGTCGATTGAAAAAATCTTCAGCGGCCCTGCGCAATTCGCCGGCGACAGTGCGCGCATTTGCCTGCTCCTGCCAGCCGCTGTAACGACCGCCGTCGTATTCAAGTGTGAGTTTCCAGGTTCGCATCGCTCAATCTTCAAACAGCCGATTCGTACAGATAATGCAACCGCCGCAGGACGCCGCAGGCGCGCAGAAGACGATCAAAATTGATCTTTCTCTGCGTACCTGCGGCGTCCTGCGGCGGTTTGATGTTTCAATTTTGGTTAAACGTCCCATCCGTCAATCTTCACCCCGCCCTTCGGCTGTGGCTTGACCATCGGCGCGCTGTCGCGATCGCGTTTTTCGCGGCTCGACGCGCTGAAATACTTCCGCCACTCGCCAGGCGCGTCAATCGTCTCGCCGCCGTGTTTCGTGATGCGCTGGCGGACTGCGGCCAGCACGGGCGTGTTTACCGCCACGCCCGAGACTATCACCTGGCCTTTGGTCAAGGCGGGCAGTTCGTCCAGCAACCGTCTCCCCGCGCCTTCGACCGACGAGGCTATGGTCTGTTGATCGATGGGATTGACGATGCGCATGATGAATTGGGTCATGCACTGCGACAGCACGTCCTGGTCTAGTTTGCCGGGGCGCTGCGTGATCAGCCCGATGCCGACGCCGAATTTACGGCCCTCGGAGAGAATCTGTTTGAGGATGTTGGTCGAGACCACCTGCTGGCCGGCGGGCGCGTAGCGGTGAGCTTCTTCCAGCAGGACGAAGACCGGGTATGGCAGCGATTCGTCGCCTGTGGCCGCATTGCCGCGCACGGTCGCCACCCGCGCCTTGTTCGTGCGGCGCAGCAGCGCGCCCACAATCACCTGTTGCTCGTTCTCTTCGATCTCGGAGAGTTGCAGCACAGTGCATTGGCCAGGGCGAAACAGGTCCTGAAGCGGGATGTGCTCGTGATCGGAAAAGATGTGGCTCTGTTCGAAGCGCCGTCTCAACCTCCATTCGAGGCCGTCAATAGTGCTGACGTTGCCGCCGCCCTGGCCTTTCGCGTCTTCATACCTCAGCGCCAGAACCTCGTTCAGCAAATCGTTGAAGCCCCACGTCCCGCGTTCGGCGCCGCGCGTGTTGATCAAGGCCTTGTACGCCTGGCTCAGAAACGTCCGCATCTTCTCGGTCATTTCGGGCAGCAGGTAGACGATGTCGGCTTCGGTCAACGTCGAGATGCGGACTTTGATCTTGCCCGGCGTGAAGATTTTGACTTCGGGTTTGTAATCGGCCGAGGAGAAAGAGGGGTGTTTGTGAATCTCCTGAAGCGTGCCGTATTCGCTGTGAGGGTCGACGATCAGCGCGGCGGCGCGATTGTTGGGCATCAGCAACTCCTCGATCAGCACGCCTGCGGCGTAGCTCTTGCCGGCGCCGGTCGAGGCCAGGACCGCCAGGTGGGTCGAAACCACGTCCTTGACCGAGAGCACGACGGGCACCTCGTCGCGCTTGCGCGTCAGCAGCGATCCGATGTGCGCCGCGCCCTCTTCGCCCCTCTGCTTCGGCGAGAGCATCTTCGTCAGCATCCGGTTCGACGCCAGAAAGACCTGTTGGCCCGGCGTCGGAGGAATGCGCGGGTTGATGAAATCGCCGATCAATTCGCTGAAGAAGCCGATGGTCTCGACGTAAATCTCGTAAATCTCCAGGCCCTCGGCGCCGACGCCGATCAGACTCGACACCAGGGACGGCGGCGTATTCGGGTCCGCGAGAAAGCTGTCGGGCAGATTGCGAACCAGTCGTCGCTCGGTGATCGTGCCAACTATGCGCAACTCGTTTTCGCCGTCGCTGGCGTGGTAGTAAACGAATTCGCCGATCCGCGTCCCCGTGTTGTCGGTGGTGATGAAGGTGAACTCGTGCGGGTTCTCTCCCGGGCCTTTGACTGTGCCGATGAGGATTTCTTGCATCGCCATGTTATTTATCCTGTCATCTCGCCTGCGTGAAGACTATTAGCCACCGCAGGGCACAGAGAACACAGAGAAATGATGCCGCGCTCTGTGTTCTCTGTGCCCTCTGTGGCTAATAGTCCAGGCTGTTTTCATTGTTTCAGGTGAATGAGAGCGCGCTTCGCAGCAAGCGCGACTTCAAACCCACGTAACCTTGATCGCCCGCGATCAGGTCGCGCAGCGCTTCGCGCACGCCGCGATGGCGGCGCGCGAACTGCACCATCCGTTCGGTCAGCGGCGCGCCCGCGAAATTGCCGCGATAGAAGCGATGTTGTAATTCGGCCGCCCGACGCAGCTCGGCGCCGAACTCGGCCCGCCACATCTCGTCGAAATCATCGACTCGATTGACCAGCGCCCGGGCCAGCAGGTCGGCTGATTTGATCGCGTAGTAAATTCCCTCGCCCGTGAGCGGATCGACGAATCCGGCGGCGTCGCCGACG
Organism: Blastocatellia bacterium; assembly: GCA_035275805.1. Taxonomy (GTDB): domain Bacteria; phylum Acidobacteriota; class Blastocatellia; order RBC074; family RBC074; genus JAJVID01. The sequence continues at coordinate 987 of DATEMG010000194.1, read as the reverse complement.
AGCGCCCACGCCCGCTTCGCGTCGCAGGCCTTCAGACGATCCCACGTCGAAATGTCGAGCGAAGGAATCATCGCTGCGTAAAAGCTGGCGCGCGGAGTCGAATTGCCCGAAGCCGTTTTGAGTTCGCGCGCAAGCTCGCGGTCTTGCGTCTCGATGAAGTCGATCAGCTTGGCTTTCAATCGGGCCGGAGTCGTCTCCTGAAAACCGCTGGCGACGCCGAAAGAGACGTGATCGGTGCGCGGGAAAACCCACAAATAGCCGCTGAATTCGTCGAGATATTTCACATCAACATGGGGCGCGACCCGATCGGTTTTAACATGCCAGCCCAGCGCGTAAGCGAAATCTTTCGCCTCGAATTTCAGGCCGACCCGCCGTCGAATGACGCTGCTCGCGCCGTCAGCGCCGACCAAAAAATCGGCGGTGAAATCGCCGTCGTCGGTTTCGATCCGCCATTCGCCGTTCTTGAAGCTGGTGTTTTCGACCCGCGAACATTGAAGCCGCGCGCCAGCCTCAACGGCTTGCCGGCGCATCATCCGGCTCAGCTCTTTGCGCGAATAGATCGCGAAGTCGCGCCGGGGCGCGACCGTCAATTCGCGGTTTCTGGCGGTGATCAGACGCAGGCTGGAGATCATCTGTTTGGGCGCGTCGCCGTTCCGCAGGAATTCAAACTCGCTCAAGGCTTTTGAAGTGACTCCTCCGCCGCAGGGCTTTTCCCATGCCTCGCGCGCGTCGAAGAGCAGAGCTTCTATCCCGTATTCACTGAGCCGACGAGCGAGGCGCGCCCCGGCAGGCCCGGCTCCGACAATTGCAATTCGCATTTTGAAAATCTCGTTTCGACATGTTCGTTATGCAGAGCGCCAATTATATAGGCTTTATCGAAGACTGCGAAGCTTTGCAGCGCCTTGACACGTTTCGGCGCGACGCGTAGTGTCTGAAATTTCCATTTCTAAAGCGGTACAGTACCGGGAGCGTTAGCGACCGGCGTTC
>DATEMG010000193.1:0-9947 GCA_035275805.1 Blastocatellia bacterium | reverse complement strand
CGTGATTGAAGAGATTTGTGATTTGCGCCGAGAACTGAAGATTGAAGCGGCTAGACTCATTGCCGTTTGCGCCCGACCCGCCTTGTTCTCCCCGCACGCTCCGCGACGCTTGACCGCCGCGACGTCCGATGCGGAAGATTTTGCTCACACTCAAATTGGCTGTAAAGCTTCCGGCGCCAACAGCGCGCACGCCGTTCGGGAAATTGGCCGCCAGGAAATCGGCCATGGGCAGTGGCGTCTGTCCAGGGCCGCAGTTCTGTGCGCAAATGGCCGGTAGCAGCGCGTATAGGCCGGCCGGCAAATCCGAGTTGCGACGGATGCCGGCAGGCCGATCATTGATCGTTGTATCACGATTATCGTCCTGCCCCGTTGTTATATTGAAGGGCGCGCCTGAGTTCACCTGGATAAACGGCGTCAGGTTCACGTCATACTTGAGAGACACCGGGCCGGTAATTAGCAGGCTATGCCGCCGGTCGGCGTCAGCGCGCGCCCATTCCGAGCGCAGATCATAATTATTCGCAGGCAGCGACTGCAGGCCATCCGCATCGTTATTAGTCCACGAGAGCGTGTAGTTGGTGATGACGGAAAAGGAGCGGCTGAAGCGGCGATCCAGGCGAAAGCTGAATCCGTTGTAGCGCGACGACGCGGAGGATTCAAGTTGATATAGATTGCCCTGCTCCGGCGCGGGGCGCGTATTTGTATCGGGCAGGGGCGCATTGATGTTGCGAGTGCGGAAGAGATGCGCGCCTCGCATGTAATTGTGCGTAACAGAGGCGATAAAGCCGCGCGATAACTGGCGCTCGACGCTGGTCATGAAGTTGATCGTGTAGGGCGCTTGCAGCTTCGGATCGAGCGCGCGCCTGGCGTTGTTTCGTATTTCGACTTGCGAGTCGCCGGAGATCGAATCAGGCATCGCGGGCGTGAAGTCCGGGATGAAGATCGGGTTACGGATGACGACGCTCTGCTGCCTCACGCCGTCATACCGCAAGGTGTTTTCATAAAGACTTCCGGTCAGGCGATCAAAGAAAACGCCGCCGCCCGTGCGAATCGTAGTCTTGCGATTCCTGAATGGAGACCACGCGACGCCGAAACGCGGCGCGAAGTTGATCTTGTCCTGTAGATGATTCTGGAACTCGTGGCGCAGCCCCGCAGAGAGCGTCAGCGATTGGCTCAAGCGTATGTCGTCCTGAATAAACCACGAGGATCGAGCTTGCGTGTAGCGCACGAATGGGTCGCCACGATTGATCGTGAATTGGGCCGGGCGCGCCAGAGGGTCATTGCTCACGACGGCGCGAAACTGATCCAGGCTGGAAAACGCATACGCGCCGTTGAAATTGCTCGCGCTCAGATCGCGGTTGTTTTCATACTCGAATTGGAAGCCTACGCGAAGCGAGTGTTTCTTGTAAGAAAAGCTAAGGTAGTCCTGGAAATCGAGTTGATCCCGCCTCGACTTGTTTGGGCAACATGGATCTCCGCCGCCACTGAAAGCGTCGGGCACGTCTACGGCCACACCCGAAGTTATGGCCGCCTGTTCGCGGACCTCATGCTGATAGCGCAGGCGGACCTCGTGGATCAGCCTCGGGCTAATGAGGAAGGTCTCCGAGATGTTCAAAGTATGGTTCGTGTTGTCGGATATTGCGCCACGTTCAGGCAAGTTGAAGTCGCCGCCATTACTCTCCCGCTGGGATTGCTGATGGTTGGCGCCGGCGTTGAGCGTGTTCTTTTGATTGATCAGATAGCCGGCGCGCAGACCGAAGAAGCGGTTCTCAACGATTGAAGGCGAGTTAGCGATGAACGGACCGTTGAGCGTCCTTGCGTTGATGGTGTTTTCGCTGTTCACCGCGCGATTTTCTCCGTTGAAGAAGAACGACATCTTCTTTTCGATGAGTGGGCCACTGAGGGTGAAGGCGTAGCGGCGCTGATCGAGGTCGGGCCTGGTAGTCGCTGTGGCGCGGCGCGCATTTAACGCCGAATTGCTGACACCAAAGCCCAGACTGCCGCGCCACTGCTCATTACCCGGCTTGGTGACGATCTCGATTCGGCCTGAGCCAGGACGCGCGTGTTCGGCGGAGAAGGGATTCTGGTTGATGCGGATTTGCAGGATCGCTTCGCGCGGCGGCAGCCGCCCATTGGGGAAGCCGTCAATATAAAATTGCGCGTCGTCCCCCGCAGGACCAGCCAGCGCCTGAAGAAAATCACGCATGTCGTCTTCATTGTCTGGCAGCAGATCCATGATCATCCGCTCATCCAGGACAATTGCGCTCAGGTTCTGATCCGGCTCGACCGATACGCCTCCGGTTTCGGCTTGGACATCGGTCTCGGCGTTGACCGGGGCGACCGTCAGCGCGACCTTCAACGGCTCATCAGTCGGAATCTGTACCCCCTCCTTGATGTACGCTCGGAACCCCTTGAACTCAACGGTCAGCGTGTAAACGCCCGGCGGCAGATTGGAAATGCTGAAAACTCCACTCGCACTCGCGACGGCGTTACGCTTCTTACCACCAGCCGCGGTGAGAGTGACGCGCGCCCCGGGAATAATGGCCCCAAGTTCATCCACAACCTGACCGCGCAACGAGACGGCGGTCTGCGCGTATAGAGCAGGGACTGCAAGCAGCGCTACGCAGAAGGCGAGCAATAAGCTGGCAAGCCAATATTTCATTTCATTTTCCCGGCTCGTATTTTCCTGTTTACCTGCTTTTCCTCGCGCTGACGTTACTTTATCCTTTTCTCTTTTTCTTTTTGATGGGTTCCTCAACAATCTCCTGCCGCTCGAACTTGTTCGGCTTGAGCGATGGATTGATTTTGACTTTCTTGATAGTCACTTCCTCGACGGGCCGGCCGTCAAGGAAGATCACAAGCTGGTGCGGCAGGTTGAGTCCATCGACTATGCGATAGTCGGAAACGACCCAACGTACCTCCGATTCAGCCGCGTTCGCCGAGGCTTCTTGCTGGCCGCGATTCCTGCTCCCCGCTTTGTAACTCAGCATCAAAACCTGACGGGTCTCCGGATGGATAAAGAGACGCGCCGCAAAGTTGTTCGTACCTGTGACATTAAGAACATCCGCCTTCTTGCCGTCGACCTGCGCTACGGCGTGGCCGGCATAAGTGAACTCGACCGGCAGCGAGGACGGCGTGGCGCACAGCCACACTAGCATCAGCCGCGCAAAGCCCGCATGAATAGATTGCTCCTTGGTTTGCTCAGGCGGTCTGACGCCCGCAACGCCGCCCAAATCACCCAGGATTGCGGACATTCCGCCCGACTGATTGGAAACCGACTCAGGCGGAAGACCTGCCTGAGCCCGCTTCGCAGCATCTGCCGAGCTGGCGTCGGATTCACCGCTGAACCACGCCTGTGAACCGTTGACGCCGCGCATCGTAGTGAGGCCGAAGCCGACACCAGTGTAGAGGGCGTCGGTCTGCAGAAACTTGTCAGGAAAGAGCGCTTCCAGCGTCATCTCCACTTCAACCTGCCGTTCGCCGCGCGTAAAGCGACGGCTGGCATTGATCGAAAGGCTTTGCAGAGGGGGCGATTTCGCTTCATCCCAAATCGTGGCGCGCGTTTGTTTGATAACGTCTTGCGCGCGCGAATCGGTGGCTATGACTTGTTGCGCCAGCGCGACGCTTGACACACTTAGGGCGAATGCCAGAGTTAACAGAATGCTACGCATACTTGTGACTCCTTCCGAAAGAGACAAGACTGGATGTGATGAATAAACTTGGCTGTTTATTACTGCTCTTTAGGCAGCTTCTTCTTTTTAACCGGGGGCGCAGATTTCTCAATGACGCTATAGTCGGCCGGGACTTCAAACAGCGCGCGGTCGGGTTCGCTGCGATTGATGTTGGCCAAGCGGTAGATGGTTTCGCCGGAGCGAGGGTCACTTTGTTTGGTCAGCACGAAGACCTGTAGTTCGGGAGAGTACCACTGCTCATTCACAATAGTGATCTGCAGATCGTTGCCGACGGCGCCGGCAGGGATGGTGGAGGTTGTGCGTCTGCCTTCACACAGCACGCCCTCAATCATCTGTTGGCCAAGCGACTCAGCGATGGGTTGGCGCTTCTTCTTCACGACTTCTTCATTCTCGGCCCCCGCGACCTGCCCGCTCCCTGGCGGCGGAGACTTCATCTCCATCTCAGCGGCGAATTTCATCTTTTCCAAGTCAAGTTCAATCGCTTGCAGGTTGACGTGGGACATAAGCGCAACGCGCCCCTTTGTGTCGAGGGAAATATTGACGCCTCTCGCAGGATCACTGATGAAGACCTCGTTGGGAGGGCTCTGTTCTTTTCCCACAACCTCGCGCCGCGTGCGCCCCTCACTGTCGCGGTAAACAAAATACGCAGTCTTATTCCTGATACGGTTGCCATCGGTAAGCGGTTGAATGGTCTCCGCCTCCGCCATCGCCGAATAGGGAGCCCCCTTGATGGCTTTCATCTCGAAGCCGATTTTCTCCCCGACCACCTTCAACATCTCCGCACGGATTTTGGCCTCCGCATTCTGAGCGGCGGCGCTCTCGGCGACTTTCCTATACAGTTCCTGTAATTCCTTATCCTGCGCCAGCGCGCTGATGGCCAGCAGCGCCAGTAAGCAAGGGACAGAGAGGTTAAAACATACGCGTTGTTTCATAACGTTCTCCTTCATCGCCTCCCGGAGAGGGATCAGGCTCTATGGCAAGAACCGGATGGCGCGCGCCAATCCGTCCTGCCCCAACAATAGATCGGCCTGCACAGGCCGGTTAATACTCTCCGCCGTGACCGGCAGCCCCAATGAGATCAAGATAGAGGCAGGCGCCTCGACACGCACTATCATCCCACTTTCCAGCGGGGCCATCTCGCCTTCATCGACTAAGGGATAAAAGCGGGTCGCGACCTCATTCACGTTCTCAACGTTCTGGCGAACGCCCTGACTCTTGCTCAGGCGCCGCGGGCCGGCGGAGTTACTCGCAGTCTTTCGATTTTGGTCTCTTCCTCTCCCGGCCAGCGCCTGCGAATCCTGTTTCCGTCCGGGGGCAGAGATGGAAGGCGTGGCGGGAAGATTGGTCGCCTCCTGTTTCTGACTTGCAGGCAGCGATTTCAGCCAGTCCGCTCCCGCCAGGAGGGCGAGTAAAAGAATCGCCGCCGCCGCCGCGCCAATTACTCGCCGCGACCAGCGCCCATTCTCTGCCGGCTGAGGGGTGATTCTCCTCTCTGCGAGCCGCCCAGCACGCTCGCGGAAGGCGCGGCGCAAAGCCTCCTCGACGCGCGGCGACGGCTCCTGATTGGCCAGGCTCTCCGCCGCGACGCGTATTCCGGCGGTTATGGCTTGCTGTTCTTCAAAAGCGTCCGCGCAGCGAGCGCAGCGGTCAAGATGGGCGCCCGCCGTATCGCGGGCTGCGGCTTCAACCAATTGCCCACGCGCCATACTCATAATGGTCGCCTCGAATTCATGACATTTCATACCAAACATCTCCTCTGGTCAGTGTCGAGCGAAGCAGGTCCCACCCGTCCACCGGCGCGCAGCCGTCGAGCGAGCAGCGCGCGCGCGCGATTGAGACGGGAACTGATCGTGCCCACTGAGCAATCGAGCGCATCGGCCGCCTCGGCGTAACTCATCTCCTGAAAATCACACAACACAACCACTTCTCTGTAGCGCGCCGGCAACGCCAGTACGGCTTGCCGCACCGCGCCAGCTACTTCGTTGCGCGCAATCTCATTTAGAGGATCAGCTTGAGAGATCAAATGGCGAGTGGGCTCCGGCTTATCCTCGTCCGCCTCATCCCCGAGCTGAGTGAAAGGCCGGTTCCGCTTCAAGACCCGCAAAACCTGTTTGCGGGCGATCCCATACAGATAGGTCAACAGCGCCCCGCGAGATGAGTCATACTGACAGGCGTCGCGCAACAGCGCCAGAAAAACCTCCTGCGTCACATCATCAGCGGTAGCGGGACAACCGCTCATCAGGAGAGCGAAGCGGAAGACGCGGCCCTGGTACCGACGGTAAAGAGTGACAAACGCTTCCTCGACGCCGGACGCTATCAGCCGAATCAGTTCGTCATCACTTGGAGTCATCGGTCTAGTCATCGTCGGTTAAGACTTCAGCTATCAGCAGACATGTGGAATTCGCCCGGCGAGACAAAAAACTTCCAAAATAATTTTCAAAATACCAGTGGATGATTTCAGAATTTATCCTCCTTCTTGAAGGACGTGGAGGATTTATGGTGGGTTACTTCCGGCTGACTTGGCGAAATTGAGTAAGGCGACCCTAGATCTACTATCCCCGGTCCTCATTCCTGGCGCCGCGCCTGGCTGTGGAGCGGACGACGACCGTGCGGCGCGTCGGGACGAGCGCCTGGTAGGCTTGTGGGTCCTGTTGGAGCGGGGCGTTCTGAGACATGTAATCGCGCAGCATCTCGAAGAAGCGATTGAATTCGCGTTGCATCTGATCCATTTTCTCGCGCATATTGAGGATGATCTCGACGCCAGCCAGATTCACGCCAAGGTCGCGCGTCAAATTCAGAATCACTTCCAGACGTTCGATGTCCTCGTCGGTGTAAAGGCGCACGTTGCCTTCGGAGCGCGAAGGTTTGAGCAGCCCCTCGCGCTCGTAGAGACGGAGCGTCTGCTGATGAACTCCGTAATGGTCGGCCACCGCGCTGATCGTGTAGCCTTTGGTTTTACGCTTGCGCCCCGTGTCTTTCAACGCCATAAGTGTCTCTTATTCCAGTCCCATCTCCACGCGAGGATTTTCGGGGTTTCGCTTCGCGAATTCACGCAGTAGATTCTTCGAGTCTTCGTCAATGATCTGGGGCAACACTACTTTGACTTCGACGTACTGGTCCCCGCGCGTGTCGCCGCGCAAACTCGGAGCGCCTTTCTCGCGCAGCCGGAAGACCTGTCCGGATTGCGTGCCTGGTGGAATGCGCAACTGGGCCTTGCCGCTAACTGTCGGCACCTCGATCTTCGCGCCCAGCGCCGCCTCGGGCAGCGTGATGGGAACGACGCAATAAATGTTGTCTCCCTTGCGCGTGAATACCCGGTGCGGGGCGACGTTGGTGATTATGTAAAGGTCGCCCGGAGAGGCGCTCTTCGGGCCGGCTTCGCCTTTGCTGCGGACGATGACGCGGGAGCCGGTGTCAACTCCGGCGGGGATGCGCACCTTGACGGTCTCGTATTTCGGCAACACCCCTTTGCCGTGACAACTCGCGCAGGGCGGGCGTCGTTTCCCGGTTCCATTGCAGGCGGAGCAATTTTGGTCGAAGCGCAAGAATCCGCCGCCCGCTGAAATTTTCCCGGTCCCGTTGCAGACCGAACAGGAAACAGACCCCGTAGCCGCCGCGCCGGCCCCCTGGCAACGCGAGCAGCTTTCGCTCCGACGCACGTTGATGCTGGCCGTCAGGCCGTTTATCGCCTCCTCGAAGCTGAGCGCGAGCGGGACTTCGATGTCCGCGCCGCGCCGCGACTGCGATTGCGCCGATGCGCCCCTCGGACCGCCGAACAGCTCACTGAAGATGTCACGGAAACTCCCGCCGCCCGCCTCCGCCCCTGCCCCAGACGAGCCCGCGCCAGCCCCTCCCGTGAAGGCGCTCCAATCAAAACCGAACCCTGGCCCGGCGGGATCGCGCGCCGAGTCGCGGATGTTGTCATTGTATGTCCCGAACTTGTCGTAGACTTCGCGCTTCTTCGGATCGGACAACACATCGTAAGCTTCGGAGAGTTGTTTGAACTTCTCCTCGGACGACTTGTCGCCGGGATTGAGATCAGGGTGGTATTTGCGCGCAAGACGTCGATACGCCTTGCGAATCTCTTCCTGGGTCGCAGCGCGCTTGACGCCGAGCGTTTTGTAGTAATCTTCGCGTTGAGCCATAGATGCATCGGGAGTAGGGAGTGGGGAATTGGGAGTGGGGAGTAAAATTTCAGGTATTCCCGCCCCCACTCCCCACTCCCTACTCCCCACTCCCTACTCTGTTGCGATCTCGATCCGCCTGCCGGCGCGTTTGGGCAGGACGATTCTCAATAGGCCTCGCCGCAACTCCGCCGTGATTCGATCGGCGTCGATCTCTTGAGAGAGCTTGAACGTCCGTTCGAATTTGCCGTAAGCGCTCTCCAGCCGGTGAAAATTTTCGCCTTGCACATCGCGCTCCCACCGCTTGGCGCCGCGCAGAATTAGCGTGTCATCCACCACCTTGACGTCAAGCTCGGCGAGCGACATTCCGGGGACTTCGGCGGTCAGCACGAAACCCAATGTGGTTTCATATATGTCGACAGGAGGCGACCATGTGGCGTGGGTCTGCTCGACGCTGAATCCGCTCGCGCCCTTGACCATTTGGGTCAGTTGTTGCTCGATCGCCGCGAGGTCATTCAAAAGGCGATAATGTTTCATACAAACCTGGGGAGTGGGGAGTGGCGAATGGAGAGTGGATAGAGAGGACCTCGTGAATTACGGGATCCCCATTTCCCACTCCCCGCTCTCTATTCCCCATTCCCCGCTCCCCTCACTTGTTCTCATCGACGTCGATATATTCGGCATCGATCACGTCGTCGCCAGCTTTACCCGAGGAGGCGCCGGATTGCTGCGCGCCCGCGCCCGCCGCGTCTGACGCCGCCGCGCCGCCCGCCTGTTGCTGATAGAGCGCCTCGGCGATGCGGTGCGAAACGCGGGTGAGGTTTTCGAGTTGCGCCTGGAACTGATCGCTGTTGTTCGCCTCAACGACCTTCTTCGCTTCCGCGATTGCTGATTCGACTTCCGAGATCAGGCCGACCGGAATCTTTTCTCGATTATCCGTTATCGTCTTTTCGGTCTGGTAGATCAGCGAATCGAGCCGGTTCTTGGTCTCGATCACCTCGCGCTTGCGCTTGTCATCCTCAGAATGCATATCGGCGTCGCGCATCATTCGGTCGATTTCATCTTTCGACAGGCCCGAGGACGCGGTGATCGTGATCTTCTGTTCGCGGCCCGTCCCGAGGTCGCGCGCCTGGACGTTGACGATGCCGTTGGCGTCAATGTCGAATGTGACTTCGATCTGTGGCATTCCGCGCGGCGCCGGCGGGATGCCCACCAGATGGAACTTGCCCAGCGTTCGGTTATCGCCCGCTATCTGGCGCTCTCCCTGCAGGACATGGACCTCCACCGACGTCTGGTTGTCCGTCGCCGTCGAGAATATTTCGGACTTACGCGTGGGGATCGTCGTGTTGCGCTCGATCAGCTTGGTGAAGACGCCTCCGAGCGTCTCAATCCCCAGGCTGAGCGGCGTCACATCGAGCAGCAGCAGGTCTTTCACCTCGCCCGAAAGCACGCCTGCCTGCACCCCGGCGCCGACCGCAACGACCTCGTCTGGGTTGACTCCCTTGTGAGGGTCCTTTCCGAAGAAGTTCTTGACCATCTCCTGAATCTTAGGGATGCGCGTCGAGCCGCCTACCAGCACGACCTCGTCGATCTGGCCGGCCTGTAGCGCGGCGTCTTTCAGCGCCAGACGGCAAGGCTCCAAAGTGCGCTGCAAAATGTCGTCGACCAGCGACTCGAACTTGGCGCGGGTCAATTTCATCACCAGGTGCTTTGGACCTGATTGGTCGGCGGTGATGAACGGCAGGTTGATCTCCGTCTCCATCGTCGAGGAGAGCTCGATCTTGGCCTTCTCGGCGGCCTCTTTAAGGCGCTGTAACGCCATCTTGTCTTTCGACAGGTCTATGCCCTGGTCTTTCCTGAACTCGTCGATGATCCATTGGATCAGCCGCTCGTCAATGTCGTCTCCGCCCAGGTGCGTGTCCCCGTTTGTGGATTTCACCTCGACCACGCCCTCGCCGACTTCCAGGATCGAGATGTCGAACGTCCCGCCTCCGAAGTCAAAGACCGCGATGGTCTCGTCCTTCTTCTTGTCCAAACCGTAAGCCAGGGCCGCCGCCGTCGGTTCGTTGACTATGCGCAACACCTCCAGACCGGCGATCTTGCCGGCGTCCTTGGTCGCCTGGCGCTGTGAATC
>DATEMG010000192.1:0-8133 GCA_035275805.1 Blastocatellia bacterium | reverse complement strand
TATGAGACGGCCGCTTGCTTACGCGCGCGGTACTGTATAGGTTAGACAATCGATATCGATCGTCAGTAGCCTCTCTTCAGATCCTCATTCAATGAATTCAAGAACGCGACGAGCGGGACGATCTCCGCGGCGCCGATCCTGATCTTCGCCAGCTCTTCGTCGCCTTCGCGGACGCGGCCCGCGCGGGCCATATCGCTTAAACGTATTATCTCGCCCAAAGTTTCTTCCAGAGTTTGAATCGAGCCGTTGTGAAAATAAGGATGTGTGTAAGCCAGGTTGCGCAGCGTCGGCGTTTTGAACGTGGCGATCATCCGCCGCAGGAAAATGTCATCGCTTTCTCCCGGGCGGCGCAGCTGCGACGTCTTGAGGTCGACGAAATTCCAAAAGCCCAGATCGGCCTCGCCCGGCCTCTCATTCGACGGGTTTTCGCGGAACTGCGCGGAGGGACGGCGCGCCGACGCGGCTCCGGGAACGGGCAGCGCCGCGAACTTGCCTTCGCTATGGACGCGGTCGTAATCGATCTGGCTGACGCCTTTGTTGTGGAATGAAAAATCCGTGAAGAGCGGCGGCGTGTGGCAAGTCGCGCAATTGCCCACCCTCGCGTCGAAGAAGAGCTTCATCCCTTTGAACGCCGTCGCGTCGAAACTGTTCGTTAGTTTGACCGCGCCTTTCGATTCGAGCGAATTGATCTGGGCGAGCAGCCGTCGGGCGAATGTCTTGCCGTCTTCGCCCGGCGCGGGTTTGCTCTCCAACAGGTTCGCTTCGATGAATTTGTCGTATTGGGAATCTTTGCGCGTGTTGAGCGTGCGGATGAAGCCGGCCACTGCTTTGGCTATCAGGTCGACCATTTCGTTGCGGTTGATTTTTTCGACCTCGACGTTGAACGCGGCTTTGAAATGATTTCGATAGGTCTCGGCGCCGCCGTCGTTCAATATGACCCCGCGCGCTTGTTCGAAGGCTTGCGATTCTTCGCCCGGCAGCCATCCCATCGGACGCCCGGAAATAGTGCCCTTGACCAGCTCTTCGAGCGAGCCGAATTCTCCGTCGTGATGCAGCCGGGGGGCTTCGGACACGTCGAAAATCGTCGGCGAATTGCGCAACCCGAGCCGGCGGCGGTCCTTCGCGCGCGACGAGACCCAGCTCCGGTTGAGGAAATCGGCGTAGGCGCGCAACCCCTGCGGGTCCTGGTCGAACAGGTGGCAATTGCCGCAACTTGCGGGCAGATCCCCGTCGGGCGTCGAGAACCGGTCGTCGTTGAATAATCGCTCGCCTAGACGAATGACAATCGCCTTTTCTTGCTTCTGTTGAGACTTGCCAAACGCAGGACGCGCAAGATCGCCCATGGGATTGAAGGGCGAGGGGGAAGCAAGAAAGGCAAAAAACGCAAGAAAGACAAAAATGCCCGTCTCTCTGGCTTTCTTGCGTTTTTTGCCTATTGGGGTTCCGCTTTGCATTTCTTCAAAAGATGGTCACGTTGTAAATGCGCCCCGACGTCAATAGAGACGGGGGAAACGAGGGACATCGGTTTCACTCCTTGGCCGGGTGACCCTCGACCAACTCGATTCGAATCTTGTCCGGTCCTTCGATGAACGCGAATTTGATCTTGCCGCCCGCTACCGAGCGAATTTCATCCGTCACTTTGACGCCGTCTTTGCGCAGTTTCTCTAAGGCTTCCGGCAGATTCGCGACGCTGAACCCGACGTGGTCGACGACGCGGCCTTTGGTCGAATCAATCTCGGTCTTGCCTTTCCAATGTTCGGGATGAGCCTTCTTCGAGTATTCGACCGGGTAGATAATGATATTGACGTTGTCCATCGTCAGTGACGTGGAAGGGCCGATCTGGTAGCCGCGATAAAAACGAGGCTCGCGCGACGGCGCGCGGGTCCCGCGGCGTTTGGCGCCGAAATACTTCTCATACCACTCGCCGGCCGCCACTGGATCGGCGCTGAATAGATGCAGGTGGCCGAAGCGATGATGGCCCGCCGTGTTGATCTCGATCAGAGCTTTGTCGGGGCTTTCGACGTAGGCGTAATAGAAAAGCCCTGTCGCGCCGGCATTGCCGCCGATGTCGCTGATGTCCGTCAGGGGCGTGAAAAACTTCGTGCCCGCCGCAACGTGTTTTTCGTATGTCGCCTTCATGTCCTCTGCGCCCCAGCCGAAATGCCATATCGCCGAAGTCAATTCCCAGGGCGGCGCCTTTTCGACTTTGCTAAACAGCATCCAGGATTTCTGCGCCCAGACGGCGTCGAGCATCCCGGCGAACTTCGCCTTCTCGCAATCGAACTTCGATGTGTAGAAATCGATCGCGCCGTTCGGGTCGAGAGTGTTCAGGTGCATGTGATGAAAATGGGCTTCAGGAAATTGGGCCTCGGCGGGCTTGGTTTCTGAAGCGGCCTGTTTCGTCTCCTGCGCGTTGAAGCCTGATGCGAGCAAGGTCAACGCCGCTGAAAAGAGAAGAAAGCTGATGGGCACGGGCCATAGCCAAAATGTTTTCTTACGCATGGAGGTTCTCCCCAGATGACGATCTTCCCGCCGCAAAGCGGCGTCGTGAATGTAGCCGCGCGGTTGTGGCATTTGAAAAAATAATGCGCCCAGGCGCCGCCGACGTTGTGGCGCGAGTTGTTTACTCGCGCCGTCCTCGGCCGAAGATGCGCGAGTAAACAACTCGCGCCACACTTGACGCATTCATTTCTCAAAGACCATTAACGCACGGCTAAAATGGGCGGTCCAACGCGCAGGATCGCGCATCGGACCGCCCATTCAACTTGCTTGCCACGGAAGGGCGGTTCAATCGGTCGCGCGCACCCAGCCGTGAGCCGCGTTGTCGCGCTGACCGCCACGATCCAGGTAGGTCAGTTTCAGCTTCTCCAGCGCGTCAGCTTTCATTGCGTTACGTTTGGCCTTCACGTCGACCTTGTAGAGTTTCGCGGCGTTCAGTCCTAAGATTTTGGCCTTGTCTTCCTTGGAGATCTTCTTGTAGCCGAACTTCTCGCAGAACTCGTCGGTGATCTGGAACCGTTTGAATGCGTCAATGGCCCATTGCGGCGACCCCCACCACAGACAATCGGTGCCCCAGACGACGTGATCGGAGCCGTAGTGCTTGATGTTTTTGCCCATCCCGTGCATGCACACTTCAGGATGGACGATGGCCAGCGTGTTGAAAAAGCTGCCGACCTCGCAGTAGACATTGTTGATCTGCGGATTACGCACCTTGATGTCCATCAGGATCTTGTGCCACTCGAAGTCGCCAGTCTTGGGGTCATAATTGTTATGGTCTTTGTCCAACCACATGTCACCCGGGCCCATGCCCTGTTCCATCTGGCCGTGCTTGATGGCCGAGTGGTAAATGACGAAGTTAAAGTCGGGGTTTCGCAGCGCGGCCTTCTCGACATCCTTCGGGTTGGCCAGGTGGCCCAGCGTGCGCGACTGGTACGAATAACCTTTATGCGTGCTGATCAAATTGAGGCCGCGTTTGCGCGATTCTTCGATAAACCATTGCGCGTTGTCGTCATCGAGCTGGAAGCCGTTACCCGTCCGGGCAGGATCGGTGTGGCAGTACCATTTCCAGGAACTGATTTTATAGAGGTTCAACTCGCGCTCCATCTGCTCGATCGTCGCGGCCTTATCTATGGCGTTCGCGGTCTTGTCCCAGTAATGGTTCGGCGCGAGATTGCCTTGCGACAGGGCGCGCTGTGAGCCGGCCAGTTCGTTGATCTCGCGGGCCGCTTGCGACATCAGCCAGCTCGGCAGAATGCCGCCGCCACGCGCCTTGCCTTCGAGCACGGCGCCGTCTGCGCCCTTCTGGTTCTCGCGGCCCGGCACTCCGGAGATGACGACCATCATAGTTTCGCTGTCGAAGAGCATCTCCTTGACGAAATTCTTGAAGCTGTACGATTCGGCGTCGTTCTTGAGCTGGAAGCCCATGTTCTTGACGAATTCCGAAGTTCGGAAGCCAATCGCAATTCCGTTGGTGAAGTGCGCTTGCACGTCGATAATGAAGTATTCGTCCTTTGGCCACTTCTCGTCGTAGGCCGCCGTTTCCCAGGTCTCGACCTCGTCCACGTCCCAGTAGTTCTTGCCGTAAGCGAGGTTCGACGCGAGGAAGCACGTGGCCAACCCCATCGAGGAGCGCATGAAGTCGCGGCGACGCATGCCCAGCTTCTTCGCGCGCTCCTCCGAGAGTTCGCCGATCAGATGCTCTACTTGTTTCTGTTTTTCGGTTTGCGGGCGCGGCTCGAACTCCTCGTTCGAGACCACCTGCGTGGGCATGGGCGAATCAACGCCCTTCTTCATATCGCGAATCGCTTTACGAATCCACATATGATGACTCCTTGGGAAAGGTTCGTAGTACCGCCTTCAGGCGGAAGCCGAGTCCTTCGGCCTGAACGCGGCGCTACGAACTCAACGTCTAATTGTTAGAAGCGGTTTGTGTCTGCCCCTGCGCGCGCAGGTTCTGACCATCGATTGTGTAATCCAACCATCCGATCATCATCTCTTCCCAGGTTTGATCCCCCCAGCGGACGGTGATGGTCGGGTCGGGATTGAATTTGTTGGCGGCCGAATTGTCGTGGTGAGCCAGGCATTCGATGCGGCTGCCTTTGGGAACGGCGATCGGCTCCTTGACGAAGTAATTCAACTGCCAGTTGAAATCATACTTCGGCACGCGCAGCAAAATCTTCTCCTTGCCGTCGGGGTAGACCAGCTTGTACTCAAAATCTTTGCCCCGGACGTGCATGTGCGGCATGAAAGAGTGGATGTGTACGTCTTCAGTGAATGCGAACGACGAGCGCGATTCGAAGTTCGCATCGCCCGCCGGGATCGCCAGTTTGCGCGGATCTGTCCCAACGCCTTTGGTGATGACGCGCTTCTCGACCGGATCTTTGGCGAACCAAAATCCCACGCTGGTGCGATCTTTGGCCGCGACGCCGTTGGTCGTGTAATGCATCTGGAAGACCAGGACCGAGCCTTTCTTGACGAGCTTGGCCTGGCCCGGCTTGAGCGTGAGCGGGCTCATTCCCGGCGCCCAGCCGATGAGCATGCCGTCAGGATTCATGACGCGGGGCCGGTTGTTTTGCGCCTGTGGATCGCGCGCGGCTTCGGGGTTGACCCGCCGCTGGCCAGTCGTGATCTCTCCGGCGGGCGGAAGCGGGCCTTGATCGGGCTCGCGAACGCTGACTATGACGTGATGCACGACGCTCGGCTCGCCGCGTTTGATCTCGGCGAATTGAACGTATCTGTCCTCGGTGAAGTTGGTCGGGACGGCCCAATAGCGGTAAGGCACCGTGCCGTCAGCGGGAATCGATGCCTCTTCCGTCAACGGGAAGACGGCGTCGGGCTGTCCGAATTTCCACCCGACGTCATTGAATTTCGGCGCCGGAGGCAAATCCTTCGCGTCGCCTTCCTTCGCCCCGGCGTCTACCCAGGCGCGGATCGTGGCGATCTGCTGCTCGGTCAATCGCGGGTCGTTGAGGAACTCGCCGTGATTCGGGTCGGCGTACCAGGGCGGCATCTCGCGGCTCAGGACTTTTTCGCGAATAGATTTAGCCCACGGCCGGACGTCTTTGTATGCCAGCAGCGACATCGGCGCCATCTCGCCTTGACGATGGCAATTAGCGCATTTGGCGTAAAGAATCGGCGCGACATCTTTATTGAATGTCACAACCGCGTTGCTCGTTCCACTCGCGTCGCCAGGTCGCTGCAATGCGAAGAAGGCCGCGAGCGCTAAAGCGATGATCATGCAAATAGCGGCGCTGCGTCTCATAACCTCATCCCTCCGATACGTCCACAAAGTCACACGAAGAAACGCGGAGTAAAAGGGGGAAATTCTCGCGTCCTTCGTGCGACTCCATGGATAGTTTTCACCTTGTCGAAAGCCACCGTTCGCGGATGCGAATCGGATGAATTGCGGGTTCCCTTTTGAAAGCTTCAATACGCGCCCCGCTCCAACAGCGAGGCGGAACTTCTGAAATTAAGACGGTAAAAACGAACGGCTGGTCACTTCTACTTCATCACCGGTAAGACCAGGAGTTTCAGGCGCCCATACTATTTATGAGAACTCGAGCGTAAACTTACCGATCGGTAAGTAGAAAGTCAAGCAGCGAAAAAATGATGGAAGAAAATGTCTCCCTTTTCCGTCTAAAGCTGAGAACGATAGGACCATCCGGGCCTGTCAAAATCAAAAATTGGAAACGTTCTGATTGAATAGAGGCGCCAGACTATGATTCGAACTCTTTTCCTGGCCGCGCTCGTCGCGGCTACTCAAGCTAACTCACAAAGTCCTCAATTCATTCCTGCGCCCGGCTCGCCGGTGATCGTTGGAAAAGGCCCGGGTCAGGTATCGCTCGTGGATATCAATAACGATGGCCGGCCTGATCTGGTGACCCGTCATCTACTGGAGCGGCTGCTGACAGCGTGGCTTGGCGACGGAACAGGGCGGTTTGCCGCCGCCCCCGGCGGTCAGATCAACCTGAGCTACATGCCGGGAGACGTAGAGCTGGGGGATGTCAACGGAGACAAAATCCTCGACCTTGGCGTAACGAACAGCGACCGGGACGCCGTAGATATTTTCCTGGGCGACGGCAAAGGCGGCTTCAATCGCGCCGCAGGGTCGCCTTTCACCGTGAGCGCCACAGTCGAGTTCTACACGCGCAGCCTGAATCTGGTAGACCTCAACGAAGACGGGAAACTGGACATCGTCACCGCAAATCACCGCCGAAACAGCTTCGCGACCCTGTTCGGCGACGGGCGCGGAGGGTTCTCATCCGGGCCCGCGACGACATTCCAGCCGGGTCATGACAACTACACTTTCGCCTTTGGCGACGTTGACGACGACGGGCATCTGGACGTTGTGGTCGTGAGCCGCGAGCACGGCGACAGCCTTGAACCCGGCCGGATAGCGGTGTTCCGTGGCGACGGAAAAGGCGCGTTCAAGAACCCGTCGGAACAGTCTTTGTCAGTTCCGACGGGGCCGCATTTCGTGACGCTCGCGGACGTGAATAATGATCGACGCCTCGATATCGTAATCAGCCACACCAGTAATCAACTGAGCGTTCTATTGAACGGCGGCGCGGGAAAGTTCGCGCCTGCAACCGCGTCGCCTTACGACCTGGGGACTGAGGCCTTCGCCGTAGCGGTGGCGGATGTCAACCGTGACAAGCGAAACGATATCGTCGCGGCCACCGTTGATAGCGTCACGGTGTTGCTCGACGGCGGGAACGGGTTTATTGCGGCGCCGGGCTCGCCGTTCCGCGCCGGCCCCGGCGCATATAACCTTGTAATCGGAGACATCAACAAAGATGGCAAGCTCGATGTCGTGGCGTCCAGCTTTGAAGGCGACGCCGTAACCGCGCTGCTTGGGCGATAGCACAGTCAGGTGTCAGGTGTCAGGTGTCAGGTTCCAGTTAAGAGCAATCCCTGAAACCTGAAACCTGAAACCTGAAACCTGAAACCTGGAACCTGGAACCTGACACCTGACACCTTTATGCAAACTCTATTGCGAGACCTGCGTTATGGAGCGCGAATGTCGCTAAAGAAGCCCGGTTTTACGTTGGTCGCCGTCATCACTCTCGCGCTGGGCGTCGGCGCGAACGCCGCGATCTTTACGGTGGTCAATGGAGTGTTGCTGCGCCCGTTGCCTTATGACGAGCCGGATCGGCTGGTGATGCTTTGGGAGAGCGACCCGCGACGGAATATCGAGCGTCAGTTGGTTGCGCCGCCGAACCTGGTTGAGTGGATGGGACAAAGCCATTCTTTTGAAAACATCGCGTATTGGTCAGGCAGTGGCGAGTTCAACCTGGTCATGGCGGACGGAATCGAGAAGGCGAAGTGCGCTTACGTCACGTCCGGTCTTTTCTCGACCTTGCGAGTCAGGCCGCATCTCGGCCGCTCGTTCCTGCCGGAAGAAGACCGGCTTGAAGGCAATCTCGCCGCGGTTCTCAGCTACGAATACTGGCGGCGGCGATTTGCGGCGGACCCGAATGTGATTGGCCGCAGGCTGACCGTGGATACGTTTGGCCGGCGCGATTACACCATCGTCGGCGTAATGCAGCCGGGCTTCCGCTTTCCCAATCAAACCGAAATATGGCTGCCGGTCGGGTGGGACGGCATTCCCAGGGCGCGGCGCGGCCCCTGGTT
>DATEMG010000191.1:0-3582 GCA_035275805.1 Blastocatellia bacterium | reverse complement strand
GGGGCGCATTGCCGATCGTCGGACTAACCGCCGCCGCTCAATCCGCCAACAATCCAGGGATGATGGGGCCGAGCGCTGCGGCGGGAATGCTGCCAGCGCCTTCAATCGCGCCATTGATCCGCAGGTTGAGAGGGCGTCAGTCAGCCACGCCGACGAGCCCCACTCAAGCAAGGGCAACGCAGCCTCTGCCCGAGATGCAAGGACCAGCGCGCCCCACGGCGCAATTGCCGGGAATATCCAAACTCGACGTGGAGACCGCGCCGACCGCCGAACTTCGGGCGCGGTCGCCTTTGCCTGTGCGTGAGTCTTTCGACGAAATGCCGATGCTTATGGAAGCAGAGCCTCGACCGTTCGGTGTGAGGGAGAATCTAAGCCCACCCCGACAATACGCCGAGGTCCGCGGGCCCGGCCTTCAGCAAGCGCAATTTGAGGCGCTGTCGAGACAGGCGAAAGCAGCCGCGCCACCGATCAAGCCGCCGTCTGTGGACGATGAACTTGGTCAGCTTTGGGCGCGCCGGCCGGAAGCGCAACCCTTATTCGACGCGGCGGCAAAGTCGCCCTGGCAGGAAAGCGTGCTCGCATATTACCGCGCGAATCTGCTAACCAATCCCGCAGGGCGAGTTCTCGACCTGGGCAGCACTTTTGTTAATCAGTTCGCGGACGCAGCCGTCCGTCCGGTAGCCGCCGCTGTGGACGTGATCGTCTCCAAGCTCAGCGGGCGGCGTTCTATCACGGGGCCAAGTCTCACAGGCTCTGGCCGTGCATTCGGTTCAATCAGGCAAGGACTGAGAGACGCCGGGGAAGTGATGAGAACCGGCCGGCAAGCCATAGACAGCGGCGCTGATGATGTGTTGTATGGCAGCGAGATAAGAACCGGGCTGGGCAAGGTCGCCGACGTACCGATTAACGGCGTGTTCAGAGTGCTGGGCGCGATGGATGCGCCATTCAGACGATTCGGTTTCACCAGGAACCGGCAGGACCGCGCGAGAGTGGCGGCCATCAATGAAGCGAAACGCGGATTGATACCGCGCGATCAAATAACCGCGCGCGCCGCTCAGTTAGTAGACCGCGGCGACATCATAGCCGCCGCTGTGCGGGACGGTGAAAGGGCGGTTCTGTCTGAGCCGAATAGAATTTCATCATGGCTGTCGCGCCAGACAGCGAACAGTCCAAACGCGCGACTGGCGATCGGCATGGTTCAGCCATTTATGCGGATCCCACTCAACGCCATTCTGCGCAGCGCCGATTTCGCCGGCGTCGGCGGCGTCAATGCTCTGTACAAAATCGCCCGTGGCGGCGCGAGGAAAGCCAAGGGGCAATCATTCTTCCGTGATCTCGAAGAGCAAAGAGTGTTCGCGCAGAACGTCGCCAGCGGTTCATTCGCCCCGGCGGCGTTTTTACTCGGAATGGCGCTGGAGGAGCAAGGCAAGCTCGAAGGTTACTACTACACATCGAAGAAAGATTATCCGAACGGGCGCGTTCCGACTTCGATTGAGATTGACGGAGAGCGTTACGACATAAATCGCCTCGGCGGCTTCATCGCCGCGCCGTTATTCATAGGCGCAACCTACAGCAGGCTCAGACGCGAGGGAGGCGACCAGGCGAACGCGTTGCTGCGTTCGTTTAGTGGATTGGCTCAGCAGGCCCCGGCGCTCGGATATTACGGCGCGCCGGCGAAAGCGGGACGCATATTGACCGCGGATGAGCCGGGATCTGAGATCATCACTGAAGCAGGCTCGATGACTTCCGGCTTCATTCCAGCATCTGGCGCGATGGGCGCCACCGCTAAGGCGATGGATCAGAACCGCCGACGTAAAGCCGAGGGCTTCATCGGGCCGATAATGAGCAAGATACCGGGATTGCGTGCGCGGCTGCCGGAGAAACAGCAGAAGAAGACGCGATCCAGATAGCCGGATTTTGAGAGGAACCGCGCCGTTTTTGAACGATTGAGCGCCGGCGAATACGACGGTATGCCCCTTCCGGAAAATTCAACGGCGGGCGTTTAAACGCGAAAAATTCGCCGGTTGATAATCAACTGGTTGATAGTCAATCACTTAACAAGGAGAACGGGAAATGAGCAATTGGAAATATCGCGAAGGCTCGCAAGAGAGCAAGAGCCTTGACGCTGTGACCGCTGGGACCGGCAAGGCGATCAGTTTTCAGGATTACGATTCAGTCCACTGGTTGATAGAAGGCTCGGCCGGCGTCGGAGCCGGAGCGGTAGTGATCGAGAGCGCGTCCAGTCCGACCTACGCTGGTACGTGGAAACTGATCGCGGGACCTACAACAGTTGTCGCCAGCGCCCAGATCGGCGACAAGTCCGACTTCCCTCCGGGCCATTTCGTGCGGGCACGCGTCTCGACGACAGTCACCGGCGGAACGGTGACCGTTTACCTGAACGGGCGTCGACAGGAGTAATGAAAAAGCCGGGCGACGCACCCGGCTTAAAGAGTCGCGAGAGCTTCCAGACGTTCAACGTCCTCAAGGTCCTTCTCTCTTCCGACGGCGCGCTTATGGCGAATGAGGTGTTCCTTCGATATGACTCGTACTGTCACGCCTTCCACTTCGACCACATTAGCGGCTTGGTAAGCCTCTTCGAACTCTACACCCTTTATCGACGTGAGGATTTCACTGTACAGGCGGAGGTTTTTAAGGGGCGCCTGCTTGTAGGGCGTTTCGAGATAGGCAACGTCATTTACCGAGACGCCCGCTACCTTAAGAATCGCAGCCGCCAGGTTCTCAGCTTTGCCCGCCGAGTTCACAACCAGGTCGAGGTCGTCCACGCCGCGCTCAACACCGTGAAACCGGACAGCATGTCCGCCGATGATGACGAAACGGATTTCATATCGCTGAAGTTCTCTGAGCAGGCTGAGGTCGCCTTCTGGAATTCTTAGCCGTTTTGACATGGCGCGGAATTCTACCACAACGAAAAAAGCCAGGTTTATAGCCCGGCTTCTCAATTTTCTGATCGTTCTGTCGTAAAATCCCGCCGTTCGCGCGCTGGCTTGGGATGGGGCATTTGACCTTTCCAGCCTTCGTCTTGAGCCGCGCGCGGCTCATCGGTCATGCTCTTCGATCCATGCCGCGATCGAGCGCCGCGCCGCAATGAAAAAAGCCGGGCGTTTAAACCCGGCATAACTACACTTAGACTAACTCTGGACCATGCAAGGCAACTCTTGCGCCGAAGTGCCGGCTTTGAATGTAGGGCGTTTCGCCGGTTCAAGGTGTGGCGCATATGTCACAGTGTGGCGCGGTTGCCTCTCGAACCTCACCGCGACATATCGTGGGGCCGCGATATTTCACAGATCGTGATCGGCATCATCTTCAATTTTGTGGTGGTCGCGCTCGTGGCGCTCTTCTGGCCTCGCAAGGACGACAAATAGAAAAGCCGGGCGACGAGCCCGGCTTTCGTATTTCCGCAGTACAACAACATCGAGATCATTTCATCCTTCTTTGCGCAGGATACTCCACCCATAAACGCTTCGTTTTGGGTGGAGAGGAATGCGCAGCCCCTTTCGCATGTAAAACACTTGTCTCAAGTAGAACACTTGTGGCATATTGCGCGGATGGGTGCTCACCTGT
>DATEMG010000190.1:0-13189 GCA_035275805.1 Blastocatellia bacterium | reverse complement strand
TCAAGAGCGCCCCCGACGTCGTCGGCAAGCAGATCCGCCTGGGCGATCGCACTGCGACGGTGATCGGCGTGCTGGAGCCCTCGGTGCCCTACCCCGAGGAAACCGAGATCATCGCGAACGTCGTCACGAGCCCGCACCATCTGGGGGCAACGATGGTGACGGGCCGCACCCATCGGATGACGGAGTTGTTCGGCCGCCTTGCGCCTGGCGCGGATGTCAACGCGGCGCTCAACGAACTTCGCGCCGTGCACGGCGCCATCCTCAAGGAATACCCCGAGGCCTACCCGCAGAAGTCCAACTTCCAGATCGACGCGAAGCTGTTACGGGATCAACTCACGTCGCGGGCGAAACCGACGCTCCTCCTCCTGCTGGCTGCGTCGGCGCTGATTTTCATCATTGCATGCTCCAATGTCGCGAACCTGATCCTGGCCCGATCAGTCCGTCGGGAAGGCGAGCTGGCCATACGGGCGGCGCTAGGCGCCAGGGCCGGCAGGCTGCGCCAAACGCTGCTCGCAGAAAGCCTGCTGCTATGCGGCAGCGGCGCAATTCTCGGCGTGATCGTAGCGCTGTGGATGGCGCCAATCCTCGGCCGATACGCTTCCCGCTTCTCTGTTCGAGCCCATAACCTGACCGTGGATTCAAGCGTGCTGTGGGTAGGGGTGGGCCTGGCCCTGACGGCGGCGGTGTTGCTCGCGTTCGTACCGCGTTTGCCGTCTGCCGGCGCCGCCGGCGGTCTTGGACTCGCTAACGGAAGCGTTCGCATCACGTCGGGGATAAACCGCCGCCTTCGGCTTTTTGCCGTGATGCAGATCGCCGCTTCATTCGTGCTGCTGGCGGGCGCCGGCGCGCTGCTCGCGACGCTGATCGCACTGCAGCGCACGCAGCCGGGCATCGAGACGCGACAGGTGCTCGTGATGGACGTGCCGGTGATGTCCTACGGCCGGACGGAGGAGCAACGTGTCGCGTTCTACCAGGAGATCATGCGGCAGATTGAGCAGCAGCCCGGCGTCGATCGAGTGTCGCTCGGATCGTTGACGCCCTGGCGGGACGCGCGCGGTCGATCGTTTAACGGACAATTCTCAGTCGAAGGGTACGCCAGGGCTGACGGTGAGGAAGACCCGCGCGCCCGCTTACGCACCGTGTCGCCGGGATTCTTCGCATCGCTGGGCGTACCGATTATTGCCGGCCGCGATTTCAATGAGAACGACCGGCGCGGCGGCGAAAGGGTTGTGATCGTGAGCCAGAGTGTGGCGCAGCGGATGTTCCCGAGCGTCGATGCCGCTCTCAACCGTCGGCTGAAGTGGACCGAGCAGATCCTCCTGCAGTTCTGCAGCGAATGCCGTGACCCGAAACGGATCGTGGGCGTGGCGGCGGACATCGACGACGAGAACATCGTACCGGGGCCGACAATGACGCTCTATGACCCGCTCAGCCAGTCGGGCGGCGCCGGGCGGCTGTTCGTGCATACGCGAACAGGAGATCCGTACGCGCTGGTCCCTCAGATCACGCGCCTCATTCGTCAGATGTCGGCGGAGCAGCCGGTTGAAAGGGCGGCAACTCTGGAGGACGTACGCGCCGAGGTACTGGCGCCCGATCGACTGAACGCGCTCGTCTTCGGCGGCTTCGCTCTCGTGGCGCTGACGATCGCGATCGTTGGCGTCGCGGGCGTGCTGGCGTTTTCGGTGAGCGCGCGCACGCGTGAGTTCGGCATCCGCCTCGCCATCGGATGCGAGCCGCGCCATCTGCTGGCCCGCGTCCTCAGCGAGGGCGCGGTGATAGCCGCTGTGGGAATCATTGCCGGCGCTCTCGGCGGACTCGCGTTGTCTCGATTCGCGAGCGGGCTGCTCGGCGCCGTTCGGATGCCGGGCGCGCTGCCGATCGCCGGAGCGGCAACGCTTCTCGTGACCGCGGCGATCCTGGCGTCGCTCCTGCCCGCTGCCCGCGCGTCGCGTGTGGACGTCGTGCAGGCGCTGCGATCGGAGTAAACGGCCGAGCTCGCCTGAGCGAGCTGAACGGCGTGTCCGCATCGCGCCTTGCATAATCCTCTTCGATGCGGTCGATGATTGCGCTTGTCCCATTTCTCGTCGCGCTTGGGTCGGGTCTAGGGCGGTTTACAAATCAGTGTAGGGGCAGACCTGCGTGTTGGGCCCGGGTTATTGGGTGATAGCGTTCATTCCCGCCCAAAAAAAATCAGGATAGAGAGTCATTGTTGACTACGCGCCGCGCGCAGGCATACCATTAACGATATGACAGACGCCCCAATTACAATCCATCGCTTCACGGCTCCGCAAGTCCTCGAATTTCTCCGCATTATGGCGAAGCAAATGGGCGGCGTGGCTGAACTCGCCAAGCGTACCGGCTACGACCGGGCCAATCTAGACAAAATCATCAAAGGCAAACGAAAGCCGACCGCTCGACTTCTCGCAAAGCTAAGTATCCACGAAGAACCCTCCTATGTCTGGACTATGTCCGCTCAAAGCGTCAAAGCTGACGCGGAAACAGGGCAGCCATAGGAAGCCCGAGACAAGCAATCTCACTCACTCCCGCTGCTGAAGATTCGGCAAACTTCACGCCGTCTGTCGCTATCTGACGCTTTTTGACGCCTATTCTCAGGCGAATGTGGTAATTCGCCTGATATCTTGTGGTTCGTCGGCGTCGAGAACGGTACGGCGTCACGCACGCTCTCTCTGCGCGAAATTTTTGCGCTTTCGGATGCGCATATGGTTGTCGAGTATTGTCAATGAATATCTCTACAGTTGACGAATATTTTTTGATGGGGTATAAACGCAGCGCTATGGGCGGAACATTGCGTATGGAAAAACTACTTTCAGTTGCGGAGGCCGCCGAAAAGCTCGGCGTGCACCGGACACGGATAAACCAATTGATAGACAGTGGCGACTTACCGGCGATGCGGATAGGCAGGGCCTACGCTATTCGGGAAGCCGACCTTGAGAAGGTGAAAGACAGACCGGCGCCAGGCAGGCCGACGAAAGAATCTGCCGCGAAGAAGGCCACGAAGAAGGTGAGCGCGAAATGACAGCAATAGATTTCTGGCCTGGTGAAAGCCCTTTTTCAATACTAATCCTCGTCCTTTACATAATTTTCGAGTACGGATTTCCGGCGCTCCTGGTCGGGTTGGTAATCTGGTGGGTATTGAATGCCAGGGAACGCAGGCGCGCCGAAGAGATTGCAAAATACGTTAGCGTCAGGCGACAAGTTAAAGAAATGATGCGCAGAGACATGACATGATGACCGACGACCCGACCAATAAGGCGACGATCAAAGCGGCGTTCATTTCAAGACAGAGGCAGAGGCGCAAACGGCAGATTACAGGAAGGCGAAGAATTGTCCCCAATGAATCAAACAGTCTTTATTTTGGCGGGAACGTCCAGTGAGTATACGGCGGCGCGCCAACAGCTAAACCTTACGCCTCTTCAAGCGAACTGGCTAACGGGAGCGTCACGGCTGAAAGGGTTGTCTAGCCCGACGGTTTACCGCGTCGGCAGTTGGCGAACCTTGATCCGGATTGAAGCAATCGAGGCGGCGCTGGTTGAAGTCGAAGCAGAAATCATTGACTTGTAGGAAGCAGAAATCGCGGCGCGAAGAAGGCGGGGAAGTGAGCAATGACCGATACTCTCCGGCCTGATTCTGGAAAGGAGAAATGAAGGGATGATAGAGCTATCGAACATAATTACGAATGGTTTTATGCCGCCAATGAACATACAAAATAGAGCTTGGCTAATGGGGAGATGCGCGCTGAACGGGTGAAAACCCAGCTACCGGCAGCGCATACTGCGCATTCAGCGCATACCAGACATCGCGGAGTCAATTACCTCGCGCATTCTTGCCAATTCGGTCGGCTTGTCTATCGCATCGGTCGCCCCCGCCGCCCGAGCCTGTTCCCGAAGGTTTTCTCCGAAAGCCGTGATCGCCACTACCGGCAAGTCTGCAAGCTCATCAATCGATCTAATAGCCGTGATCAAATCCAAACCACTGATGACCGGCATTGCGATGTCGGTTACGATCAGGTCGGGGCGATTTGCCTGTATTTCCGCAAATGCTTGAAGTACGTTACTTACAGCCTTCACTCTGTGTCCCGCCAGCGCCAACATGTAGCCATAAAGCGCGCGCGCATCAGCTTCATCTTCAACTAAAAGGACGTTCAATCGTCGCATAGAAATACCGGCGGACGGGGCGAAGATAATTGAAGTCGCGTCTATGTGGCGAAAAACTACAGTAATTGTGGCTTTTCGCCTTTGTGAAACAATTCCTGATTGGGGGCCCGCGGCGCAATAAGGCCCAGAGTTTGCTCCATTCTGGTTTAAGCCCGGCCCTCTATCTAAATGGGATAAAGGATTTTGAGTTCAGGGGCTATAAGACCGCATCACAGCAACAAGCAAATCTGGATGATCGTTATGCAATTGAGGTTCCATTGTGAGTGGTCTTGGCGTTTTGATCATTGCGAGACCGCTCGCCTTTCCTAATCTTGCGCAGGGATGAATTTGTCGCGGTTGAATATGTAGCCGCAATTCTCGACGCGTCGAGCGGGCGAAGCGCATAAGGCGCGCAGCATGCGGCTGTAATACGGCTTTCTGACTGTACAAGTCGCCGACGGGCCGAGGAGCCGAAGCTCAATAGTTGTTAGCGAGCCGGGCGTCATGCTGAAGCGACGCGTAAGGCGATGCTATCTACCCTGTTTTTTCCGATATATCTTCACCACCTCAACAGCAACGCCAACCCCAGTCCCAGGACCATCAACCCTACGCCATCAATCGGAATTGACGAGCGCCTCTTGCCCCAAGCGAGCGCGATGTTAATGATATAGATAGCGGCTCCGATCAGGAAGATGATCCCGCCGATCCCGAGTCGATTTAGGTTTATCATATCGAATCTCCTGTATGCGCCTGGCGCTTAAAAGCATGACCATGAAATACGACGAAGTATGACTCGATCAAAATTGGTCGTGATTAGTCTAGACTGCGGAATTTTATCATCACGGCGCTGACATGCGCGGCATTCTCAATCAGGGATAGGCGGATTTCCGGCGTACTTTTATGGCAGGTCGCGTTGATCGTATATCTCCTGTGGCCAGGGCCATCGCTGGGTAATGATGCGTAAGGTAACCCGATGTATGAGGGAACGTCGGTTCACCTGCTGATTTTGCCAGGTGGGCTTTTCGTGAGTTCTGAGGGAATTGGCTTACATCCGTTTGCCGCCTCAGATCCGTATTACCAATCGGAACGACACCCAAAAAGGCGACATCTAGTTGCCCCGTTCCTCACCCGAGGGTGGCAGGTAAGAGGCCCTTCCTGTCACCCTCACTGGCAAGGCGCTCAGCAATGCGTCAATCTGCAAACTCAAGAACTCCACTCCAACTGAACCGCCAAGCTCTTTCAGACATTGACCGTTCGATCTCTATTTCAGTTCTTCAAATGGAGTCACGCCCATAGTGGACCGTCCAGCGCCAGCATCGACGTGACAATCAACGAGCTTAGACGCTTACACATCAATGCCGGACTAGACTCCCCACATGGGCGTGACCCTGAGACTCCCCCATAATCACTATCCAATAATTAGCAATAACGGCGCCGAAATGATGGCTTTGAATGTAGGGCGTTTCGCCGATTTGGGCATGGGGTATGTCCCGAAACGCCACTCAGATTCGGTGTGGTTGCGCGTCCCGAAATGCCCCACATTTTGAGAGCGCGAAAGCTCATCGCACAGTCGGCGCTTCGGCCACTACATTTTGGATAGGTAAATCGGACCAAACGACGATAGCACAGATGTTGCACTTCTCTTATCATCTCCGTGACGCCGCCTTGTAGTTTCACGATCATAGTAGTATGCATTGATACTGTGCCCCCAGCTTTGACTAAAGAATTCTGAAGTGATTTAGGAGTGCGGCAAAGATCGTTTCCGTCTGGCGACGGAAGTAATGATTTCTCCCCCATAATTTGAGAATCATGAAAAAACGAGTGAGTAAAAACGAACGAAAAACAGCCCCCAACAAGCGTGCGACGGCGACGAAGAAGGAAATTTCCCCGCAGTCGCGCGTCGAATCCGCGGACGAGGTCTTGGGCGCGCGGTCCGCGAGCGGCGATGATGAGAAGATGCGCAAGGCTGACCGGGCCATCCTCTCGCGCCACGCGCCGGCGAGCGCTATGAGCGCGCTCGCCGAAAACGCGCCAGTGCTGATCTGGGTCAATAGCCCGACCGACTGCGAGTTCGTCAACCGCGAGTTTCTTGAGTTCCTGGGTGTGGACGAGGAGGAGGCGCTCGGCGACAGCTGGGTGAAATTCGTCCACCTCGAAGACCGCGAAGGATACGTCAACACCTACAATGAAGCCGTTACCCGACGTGGACGCGTTGACGTCGAATTCCGTTTCCTCCGGCACGACGGTGAGTACAGATGGATGCATTCGGTCGGTACTCCGCGCTTTGAGGGAAGCGTGTTCAAAGGCTATGTCGGCGTCAGTTATGACATTCACGAACGTAAGCTCGCCGAAGCCGCGGTGGCCCAAATGGCGGCGATCGTCGAATCGTCCGACGACGCCATCATCAGCAAGGACTTGAATGGAATTATCGTGAGCTGGAACGAGGGGGCCGCGAGGCTGTTCGGTTACACGGCGGCGGAGGCCATCGGCAAGTCGGGAATGATCATCATTCCCCAGGGACGGGGGGCCGAAGAGCCGTACATCCTCGAACACATCAGGCGCGGCGAGCGGGTTGACCATTACGAAACCGTGCGCCGCCGCAAAGACGGCAGTGAGATCGACATTTCGCTGACGGTCTCACCTATCCGAGATAGGAGGGGAAAAGTCATCGGCGCGTCGAAAATCGCCCGCGACATCACTGAGCGCAAACGTATCGAGATCGAAAGGGATGAAATGCTGCGCAGGGAATCGGCGGCCCGCGCCAGGGCCGAAAAGGCCGACCGCCTCAAGGAT
Organism: Blastocatellia bacterium; assembly: GCA_035275805.1. Lineage (GTDB taxonomy): Bacteria > Acidobacteriota > Blastocatellia > RBC074 > RBC074 > JAJVID01. Next base: position 6,242 of record DATEMG010000190.1, on the reverse strand, counting down.
GAGTTTCTCGCTACCGTCTCGCATGAACTGCGGTCGCCGCTCAACGCCATCCTCGGATGGTCGAGAATGTTGAGCGAAAAACAGCTTGACGAAGAGAACTCGGCCCGAGCGGTCGAAGTCATTCAACGCAACGCCATCGCGCAAAATCAGCTCATCGGTGACCTGCTGGACGTCTCGAGCATTATCACGGGCAAGCTGCGCCTTAACGTCAAGATGGTCGAACCGATCCCGATCATCAACGCCGCTCTGGACGTCGTGCGCCCGGCCGCTGACGCCAAGAGCGTCAGGCTAGTCTCGACGCTCGATCCGTCGGCGGGGCCGGTGGCGGTAGACCCTGACCGCCTGCAGCAGATAGTCTGGAATCTCCTCTCCAACGCCCTCAAATTCACGCCCACAGAAGGAGAGGTCGCGGCGCATCTTAAACGCGAAGCCTCACACATTACGATCTCTGTGAGCGACACCGGCGAGGGGATCGATCCTGAGTTTCTCTCCTTCGTCTTCGACCGCTTCCGCCAATTCGAAAGCGACACGAAGCGCGCGCATGGCGGCCTCGGGCTTGGGTTGGCTATTGTGCGCCATCTGGTGGAACTGCATGGCGGAACGGTCAGCGCCGACAGCGCAGGGAAGGGGCAGGGCGCAACATTTACCGTGACGCTTCCGATGACGCCACGCCGCGCAAAGAGGGGCGGAGACGAGCGCGCCAGTCTGACGAACGTCAGTAAAACGCCGCAATTCCGCGCCCAGTCGCCCTGTTCCTTGCAGGACTTGCGAGTGCTCGTAGTGGATGATGAACTCGATGCGCGCGAGTTGCTTCACTCAATACTCACGCATTACGGGGCCGAAGTGAAAGTCTGCGCCTCCGCCGCCGAAGCGCTTCGGACACTGGATGAGTGGCGGCCCGACGTACTGGTATCTGACATCGGAATGCCTCGCGAAGACGGCTACGAGTTTATGAAAAAAGTACGTGCGCGGGATCCGGAACATGGCGGACGCATCCCGGCGGTGGCTGTGACGGCATACGCCGGATCACGGGATGAGCGCATGGCGTTTGCGACCGGCTATCAAAATTACATCTCGAAGCCGGTTGAGGCGCGCAAGTTGGCGGCGACGATCGCAAGTCTCGCCGGACGAATGGGAGAGGACTGAACCCGTCCAGAACATCCGCATGAAAACCTATCGTTTTAGACAGAGAACGATACGGCCGTTCGCCGCCTTTTTTATTCAGATGCTTGATCTGATAAATCGCTGTTTCATCAGATATACGTTTACCGAGATTTAAGTTGACCTGAGGCGCCTCTTTCCCTAGACTCCCTACCTACAGGGGAAGTAGGTCGCGTTCGGGTGGCCATATTCGTTAGCCGAGCGATACAAATTCGCCGAATCCCCGAGCCGAGACCCTGGCAATCAATAGTGAACATGTCTGTTTCCGTTCGCAGATAGATATAGACTGAAAGGACTAAGCCCGATTCTGACCAAAACGTTTCAGCCGACTCTCAACCCCAAATATAAAAAACGGTCGCGCAAATAATTGCAACGAGAGGATTCACCCATGTCTAATTTTTTCCAGTCCGCAATACGTCTACGGCCGATCACCCTGGTAACTACAATCGCCGTGATCTGCATCGGTATTGGTATCCAAATGCTGGCGCCGCCGTCTTCCGCCCTGACTAACGGCGGGAGTGTTACGGCGCTGGGGACGCCGCTCACAGAAAACTTCGACGCGCTCGCCTCAACCGGCGCCAACATCACGTGGGCGGAAAATTCGACCATACCGGGCTGGTACTCGACCCGCGCGACTTACAATTCAGGAACAGGATCGTCGAACACTGGGGCCCTCTACAGCTTCGGCGTGGCCGGAACTAACCCGGTTACCGATCGCGCGCTGGGGTCCGTAGCCTCGGGGGGCACTGGGACCGTGTTCCAGGGCGCGCGGTTGACGAATAATACCGGCGTAACGATTACCTCGCTTGACATAAGTTACGTAGGCGAGCAGTGGCGGAATGGTGGCAACGCAGCCGCCCACACTCTTACTTTTCAATATCAGGTGGCGGACGCCGGCGTCATTAACGGCGCGAATACTCCGGTGAGCGGCTGGACGACTTTCTCCCCGCTGAGCTATACCGGGTCCGTTACGGGCGCAACGGCCGCCGCGCTCGACGGTAACGCGGCGGGGAATCGCACTGCCATAGCGGCGACCTTAACCGTTACGGTGAACAATGGGCAGGAGATCTGGTTACGTTGGCAGGACCCTGATGACGGGGGCGCCGACCATGGTTTAGCGATCGACGATTTCTCGGTAATCGCGTCTGGCGGCGTAACGCCGACACCAACGCCGACTCCAACGCCGACTCCAACGCCGACACCAACGCCGACACCAACGCCGACTCCAACGCCGACACCAACGCCGACTCCATCGGCAGGTGGAATCGTCGTGATCAGTCAGGTGTATGGCGGAGGCGGAAACACCGGCGCGACGCTGAAAAACGATTTTATCGAGATCATTAATCACAGCGATACTGCGGTTGATTTGACCGGATGGTCCGTGCAGTATGCATCCGCGACAGACTCTAATTGGCAGGTCACTCCACTGACCAGCTTTATGCTTCAGCCTGGTCAATACTACTTAATTAAAGAGGCCGCCGGTCTGGGGGGCACGGACGAACTGCCAACAGCCGACGCCACCGGTTCAATCGCTGTAGGATCAACCGCAGGCAAAGTTGCCTTGGTGAACAACACGGTCGCATTGACCGGCGTTTGCCCCTCTGATCCGGCAATCATCGATTTCATTGGATACGGCGCCGCAAACTGTTTCGAAGGCCCAGGAGCGGCGCCTACGCTTACGAATACAACGGCGGCGCTGAGGGGGCTTACCGGTTGTCTCGACACGAACAACAACGCCGGCGATTTCATCGCAGGGACGCCGATTCCGCGCAACAGCTCGGCTCCGACAAACAATTGCGCTGTTCTGTCAGGCATCGGATCGGCGAATCCCAACTCCGTTGCGATCGGTGAGACAACAACTCTGACCGTACAAGTCTTTCCAGCCCCTAATCCGCCAAGTACGGGTATCTCTGTCGTCGCCGACCTCTCTTCGATCGGCGGGGCGCCCAATCAATCATTCAGTGGCGCAGGAAATTTTTTCACGTTCAACGCCACCGTGGCTGCCGGAACGGCTGGAGGGATGAAGTCTCTACCCGTGACAATAACGGACGATCAGGCTCGTTCAGGCGCCACAAGCATTTCGCTCACTGTCCGGGCGCCACATATCGTGATCAGTCAGGTTTACGGCGGCGGCGGCAATGCTAACGCGCCCTTTACGAACGATTACGTCGAACTCTACAACCCGACTGATGCGACCGTGACGATCACCGGATGGTCGTTGCAGTACACTTCCGCCGCGGGAACAACGTGGACCAACATTCAGCCTATCGGCGGTCCCATCGCTCCCGGAGAGTATTATCTCGTCAGCCTGGGGTCAGGCGGCGATGACGGCGCGCCGCTTCCGGTCGCGCCGAACATCTCCGGTGGTATAAACATGGCGGCCGGGGCAGGAAAGATCGTGCTTGTCAGGAACTCCAGGCCGCTCTCAGGAGCTTGCCCGATCGGGGCCGACCCGGACATCGTGGATTTTGTGGGCTACGGAGGCGCCGCAAATTGTAAAGAAGGGAGCGCAAACGCGCCTGCGCCGAGTAATACGACGGCGATATTTAGAAAAGATAACGGGGTCACAGACACCGATCAGAACGGCGCAGATTTCACCGCCGCCCCTCCGAACCCACGCCGCACGGCGCCGATTGTGGAATTGGGTCCATGGGTGGCGTTTACCGATCCGATAACGAACGGCGCGAATGCGCCTTTTGACGCGACCGTTTCTGTAGACTTCAGTGAGCCGGTGAATGTCTCCGGCGCCTGGTATGACATTACTTGTTCCTCTACGGGGCAGCACAACAGCGCCACCGTGGCGTCGCGCAACGGCTCTAAGGGGTATCACATTACGCCGAACGTCGGCTTCCAGTTCGGCGAGGCGTGCACGGTCACAATCTTCAAGAACCAGGTCAACGATCTGGATTTGGACGATAGCCTGCCGGATACCGATACGTTGTTTGAGAACTTCACATTCTCATTCACTGTCGTAGGCGCGGGGGCCCCGGCGCCATTTCCTCCCAGCGTTCACCTGACGATGGGCAACCCGTCCAACGCGACTCCCTCTTTGTCGGACCCGAACAACTTCTTGATGGCGAAGCCTACCTACTCGCTTTCTTACAACAGAGATAAAGGAATTCCGAACTGGGTTAGCTGGCATCTGGATCAGTCCTGGTCAGGCACGCTTGCGCGTGTTGACACTTTCCGCGCCGACCCCGCCGTGTCGCCCGACTGGTATCGCGTGCAATCCACCGATTATACCGGCAGCGGGTTCGATCGCGGTCACATGACGCCGAACGCCGATCGCGACAACCAGAATCGCATCCCGATCAATCAAGAGACATATTTGATGACGAACATGGTCCCGCAGTCCCCGGACAATAACCAGGGCCCCTGGGCGGAGTTCGAAAACTATCTTCGGGAACAACTGGCGCTCAACGGCGGGCAGGAGATGTATGTCGTCTCAGGGCCGTTGGGAGTCGGCGGCTCAGGCTCTAACGGCGCTGCTAACGCCATCGCGGACGGCCATGTGACTGTTCCTGCCTTCACCTGGAAGGTGGTCCTTGTGTTGACGAATGGAGATGACGACGTTTCGCGCGCGTCTTGCTCGTCGAGGACGATCGCCGTCCTGATGCCAAATATTCAGGGCATCAGAAACGACCCCTGGCAGACCTATCTGACCACAGTCAATACGATCGAGGCGCTTACCGGATATGACTTCTTCTCGAACCTGCCGGAAGCTGTTCAGAACTGCGTCGAGGCGGGAACTGACGGAATTAATCCTCCGGGCACGGCAAATCAGTCGGCGAATACGATGGAAGACACGCCTGTCACGATTACCCTGCGAGCGGCCCTGCCGAATAACAACACTCCCACGTTCAGCTTCGTTGGCGGCGGTCCGACGCAAGGTTTGCTCGGAGGCGTTGGTACGGCCTCGTGCGCGAATGGCGAATGCTCCGCCACCGTTACCTACACGCCCGGCCCGGATTACAACGGGGGGGACAGTTTTAACTTCAAAGTGAACGACGGAAACGCTGACTCAAACGTATCAACCGTAATCGTCAATGTCACAGTAGTGAACGACCCTCCTGTGGCCGCTAATGACACAAAAACAGCGAGCCAGGATACTACCCTTAACTTCCCGGCCAGCGATCTGACCACTAACGACGTCGCGGGTCCGGCTAATGAAGGCGGCCAGACATTGACCGTGACCGGCGTAAATGCGACTGCAAATACGCACGGGACCGTGGCGCTCAGCGGCGGGATGGTTATTTATTCGCCCGACGCGAACTACAGCGGCCCGGCATCGTTCGATTATCAGGTGTGCGACAACGGCGCGACCAGTGGCGCGCTTGACTCCAAATGCGCCGTCGCCAGCGTTAACTTGTCCGTGGCCCTGACCTCAATGGTTGGGCTGGACAGCGTTACGATCAGCGGCGCAGCTTTTGTGGATAGCTACGACTCGAACGGCGGTTATCCCGCCACGAAGGGGAGCCTGACGAAAGTCCTCAGCAACGGCGCGATAATAATAGCCGGCAGTGGCAAGGTAGGGGGCAACGTTCGCTCTACGCAAGCTGGTGTGGCCATCTCGGGGGCGAGTAGGGTGACGGGCAACGCCACCGCCGGGACCACGGTGTCAAGATCGGGGAGCGGCGCCGTGGGCGGGACGATAACCAATAACGCATTATCCCCGCTTGCGGCGTTTCCCGCAGTTGCAGCCTGCGGGCCTGCCTACAGTTCCAACAGCGGAATCAGCGGGACCTATTCATATAACGCAAACACGGGCGACCTGATTCTGAGCGGCATCAACAGCGCAACCCTGGCAAATGGAACCTACTGCTTCAATAATGTGACTTTGACAAATGCTGCGCAACTCAAGGTCGATGGCCCGGTGGTAATCAAACTGACGGGCGCGTTGAAGATCGGACAAGCAAGCAGATTGTCCAATACGACCGGAATTCCGGGCAACCTGCGAATATTGTCGAGTTTTAGTGGGGCTAACGGCGTAACGATTAACAACGGCGCCAATAACCACATGCTGGTTTATGCCCCACAGACTGAGATCAATATTTCAGGAACGGGGAGGCTGTTCGGCGGCG
>DATEMG010000189.1:0-16580 GCA_035275805.1 Blastocatellia bacterium | reverse complement strand
TTCTTATGATCATTGCTGGGTTCCTTTGGGAGAAATGGTTGAAAGACTCACTTCTTAGCTAACTTAAGTTATCAAACACTATTGAGACGACGAATCAGTACCGCGAGCGGTAGCGAGCGGCCGTTGGCAAAAGCCACGCTCGCTACCGCTCGCGGTACTGATCCAGTCGATGCCTTACTACGACCGATAAGCTTGTCGTCCAACACCCTGCACGGGAATGTCCTGCGACGCGAGCACTTCGTTTTGCAGCGCGAACATGCAGGCCGCGGCCTCGTCGATCCTGCGGGTGAACGCGATCGAGCCTTGCAGGATCGGTTTGAGCTTCTCCTTGTCCTGAATGCGCGCCTTCGGGTACTCGTGCTCGACGATCAGGTAGGTGTTGGCCACGTCCAGCTTCAGCAGCTCGCGCGCGGCCAGTTGATGATCGAGCCAATCCACCGTTCGGTTTTGCAGGTAGGCCAGCGGATCGTGTTTGGCCGTGCCGGGAAGCTCGTGTTCGCACAACACGACCTGCTTCTTCCATGCATTCAGCTGGTCCGCCGGATTGTCCGAAGGTTTGCCAGCGACCATGTCGCCGCGCTCCATGGTTTGCCCGCCGTAGCCCCACGCCGACACGCCGCGCGCGTCTACGACCTGGCCTTTGACGTGGAAACCGCCGATCAGGAAGTTGTAGCCTTCATCTTTCAAATACTGGAAGAGCGACCTGGTGTCCTGTCCCATCAAGATCGCGTGTGAGGGGTCGTAATGAATCCTGAACTGATCGCCGACGCCATGCTTCTCGCAGATGCGATGGATCGCGATCCACGGCCCCGGAGCGTAGGCGATGTTGTTGTGCCAGTTGTCGCCGGGGACCCATCCCGGCATTGGGCATTGCTCGACGCGATAGCTCAGCCCGCGCTCCTTGGCGGCTTTCAGGAGCGGAATGAACCACTCCTCGAAATCGAGCAGGTTCTGATCCAGGTTCGCCTGTTGGTTACGCCCGACAAAGCCGCAAACCGCTTCGACTCCGAGCATCGCGGCCGCGTCCATCGTGCGAAGCATGAAGTCATGCTTTTTCTTCCGGATCGCCGGATCGTGATGGAGCATGTTGTCGAAATAACCGACGTCCGAAATGCCGACCTTGTATTCTTCCAGGCGCGCCCGCACGCGTTTGGCCCGGTCTTTATTGAACGGCTGCCGCAAATCGAGTGTGTTGGCCACCGGATCGAGCATCGCTTCGGCGGGAATGTCCGATTCGGTCGGATGGAGCGCGGCGGAGAGCTGGATGTAGTCGGCGCCGAGTTCGCGCGCGAAGGCCACCCATTCTTCGATGGCCAGGTCGGGGTCGGGGTCGCGCTTCTCGCGCGGCGTCAACTCCTGCAGCGCGGCTGTCAGAACGCCGACCTTCATGAATTTTGGCTCGAAAGCTTTGATGGACATAACGCAAATCTCCTCGGAATAGGGTAGGGCAAACTGGCAGTTTGCCGGATTTTCCCGAAATGCCGCATCGATGGAGTCAGGGCAAACTGCCAGTTTGCCCTACCCGCTCGACGCGATTCTCATTTTTCATCGAAACTTTATGATTGCGTTGCGCGATGGCGCAATGTAGAAAGATAGACCGCCATCGCGCGGCATACTGCCTGACGCGATTGGGAGTGTCAAGGTTTGGTTTTACCAGCCTCCGCAAGGTATTTTTCGTTATGCGAATTGAGAAACTCGTCATTCCTACGCCCTTCCCGGTCGGCCCGATCAACATCTACCTGGTCGTCGACGACCCGATCACCCTCGTCGACACCGGGCCGAAGACCGATCCGGCCGCCGCCGCGTTGCGGGAACAGTTGCGAGAACTCGGGTTCAGAACCGAAGACGTCAAGCGCATAGTTCTCACCCACACGCACGAAGACCATTGCGGCCTGGCCGGGACCTTGCAGCGCGAATCAGGCGCGCGCGTTTACGTTCACGAATGGGAGTTTCAGAACATCTCTGATCAACGCCCTACGCGGGTCGATCCGGAACTGATCAAACGCGCGGGCGCGCCGGGCGAGGATCTGGAGAAGATGGCGGCGCGTTACCAATTGATACACAACCTCGCCGACGCCGTCGAAGACGTCGAAGCTTACCGCGACGAGCAGGAGTTCGTATTCGCTTCGGGGGCGCTGCGGGTGATCCACACGCCCGGCCACACGCCCGGCAGTTCATGTCTGCTGCGAGAGGGCGCGCGGTTGCTGCTCTCCGGCGACACGATCCTGAAAAACATCACCCCGAACCCCGTCTTGAACCGCGACCCGATAAATCCTAACCGCCGTTTTCCTTCACTGGGAGAATATCTGGTTTCGCTGGCCCGCATCCGGGCGCTCGCGCCTACGCTGATCAAGACTTCGCACGGCGACGACGTGACCGATTACGAGGAGCATTTCCACCGCCTCGTCCGCCATATTCATGAGAGATTGGCGAAAGTAGTCAGCCTGGTTCCGAAGCAGGGCGTTACGGCGTGGGAGATGTCGAAGCTGGTGTTTCCCGACGCGAAAGACATCAACCGGTTTCTGGCCGTATCGGAAGCCGTGGCCAACCTCGACCTGGCCGTGGCAGAAGGGAAATTGCGCGTGGAACGGAAGGGCGACGTTGAGATTTACGCCACATATGGATGAATGGCCACGGAGACACAGAGACACAGAGGAAAAGAGGAAAAGAGATTGTCGGGAAAGCCTCTTTTCTCTTTCTACTCTGTGGCTCTGTGGCTCTGTGGCTAACAGTCTTCATACAGTTGAAAACCGGCATAATGAGCCTCATTTCTCGGCGCCCTTTACGAACTCCACGGCGATCGGTTCGCCAATGAACGCCGACTTCGCATCGGTCGAAGCCCGATATGTGACGACCACCTGTTTGGCCGGATTGATCGGGCCACAGGTGATTTCGCCCGCGCCGCCCGGAATGTAGGAGATGAACTTGACTTGCTCCGGGGAGCTTGTATTGAGTTTGACCGTTTTATCGCCTGATTTGATCGTCAGCGTCATTCCCTTGTCGCAATCAACCCGCATGAGCAATCCCTCCACTCTCTCTCCCTCGAAGCGGCGGCGCAGCGCGGGGGGCGGAGGCGGGGGAGTAGCGGTTTCGCCGCTTCTCGCTGATGGCGGTTGGGTGGAGGTCGCTTCGCTGCCCTGCGCCTTGAACTGTTCGATCCGGGCAATGGTTTCGAGCAGGGATTCTGCCCGCGAACGGATATCGGGGCGTTCCGCGCCGCGCGCGAGCGGCTCCAAAGCCTGCCGCGCTTCGGCGAACTTCTCCTGCCTCAAATAGAGTTGAGCCAGCGTCATCGCGTAATCTTCGCGCCCCGGGGCGATGGCTATCGCCTTCTTGAGAGCATTCACGCCCGCGCCGAGATTTTCGCCCGTCGCCATGTAGATGAATCCCAGCAAGTTGTACGTCTCCGGGAATTCAGGCGCGAGTTGCATAGCGCTGTCCAGCGCCGCTTTCATCATCTTCACTCTGTCCTCCGGCAGACTGGTAACCAATTGTCCTTCGCTGAAAATTTCGCGGTAGAGCGTGTAGGCGTAATAGTAATGCGCGAGGTGATTCTGCGAATTCGCTGCGACCGCCTGCTCCAGATGTTGGCGCGCCTCGGCGAACTGGTTCCGCCGCAGACTGCTTATTCCCAGCGAGGCGCGCGCCGGCGCCAGTTTCGGGTCGAGCGCGACGGCGCGTTTAAGATACTCCTCGCCCTCGTCGCGGCGCTGAATCCTGCACAACATGTCGCCCAGGTAATACTGCGTTTCGGCCTCGGTCAGAGGGGCTGGTTGCAGGTCGGCGTCGAAGGACAGTTTTTCATTGAAGGTCAAGGTCTGGTAGGGATAGGAATTGCGCCCGATGTAATCCTTCAACTCCTTCTCGAGCGTCGCGTACTCGGTCTGGAATATCTGTTTGAAGCTGTCATCTATAGGAGCGCCGGCGGCCAGCGCGTTAACGAAGCGGAGGAGCTGCGGCTGCCTTTTGCTCTCATTGCCCAGCAACAGATAATGGACCAGCGCCCACGATTGGGCGTAGAAGACGCCTTGGCGCTCGCGTTCATTGTATTCCGGCGAACCGCGATCGACTGCGAAGAGGCGCTGTAGCGGAAGTAGCTTCTGTTCGCGCAGGTAAAAGACGTGATTGGCGATCACCTTTCCCAACGAGACTTTCTTCTCGTCGCCCTCGACCTCGAACGAGCTGTAATACTCCGCGATGCCTTCGCTCAGCCAGGGCGGCAGCGGGCGCGAATTGTCGCTGGTCAGCGCGTGGACGTATTCATGAAAGATCACCGCGTAGGGGTTGGTCTCGCGAAATTCCGAAGTCAGAGCGATGTAGTTGACGTCCTCGCCGGATTGAAAATAACCTGTGACGGTGGCGGGCTTACCCTGGTAGAGCGGTTTGTAGGGTTTGAAAGCCCCGTCGTTCTTAAAGACGATGACAGTGATCGGAATCGCCGAGTTGGCTTTCGATCTGGTGAAGATGCGTGAAAAGACGTCTCGGAACTGCTCCAACCGCACCCCCACCTTGCGGATGTCCTTCTCGCTCGCGTTGCCGACGAGCAGGAAGTGTTTCGACCGAACTCTCAGCCATGTTTCTTTACCCGAGGACGCTGAACTGGGGCGCAGACCGGGTTGGAGGACCGAAAACAGAAATGCGAGCGCAAGAATGGAGATAAGGCGCTTCAAGGTGATACCTCCGGTGAGTTGATCTATTATCGCCGACAAAATTTGCGGAAGCCGAAAGGCTTTCGGTGAGCGTCACTATAGATTTCGGCGCCGCGCAAGTCAATTTTTACAATCTATTTACACCTGATTAACAACTGACGGGCTGCGCTGCGCGATAATGGGCGCCAAGTCGAAGCGCGCAACATTGGGGCGCCGCCGCAAATGGCTGTAGCTGTCTAATCAATCGGCTGCGCCCAGGCGCTGTTGGCGGCGGTAGCGGTCTCGTATGGTTTTAGAAGGCTTTCAAAAAAATTTGATCACCCGTTGAAACCTTTTCGCTTTTCCGCTCACTAACCAGTTGAAACAGAAAAAAAACAGGGTCATTTTGGAGAAATCGATATAAACTGCGTCTGTTGAAATGCCAGAGCCGTATCTGCTGTTGTAGCGATATTCTCAAACGATTCGTGTGCGATGACTCGAAAGCTTTGTGGAGGGGTTCGACTGCCGCAATTTCGAGGTCCAACGTGGCTTTCAAAACGATGGAGTTCAATATGGCTGGCAAAGCTATTCTGCGAGTATTCCTCATTCTGGCATTGGTCGCCACAGCCCATCTGGTTAGGCCGTTCTCGATCAAAAGCATCACCCGGCACGCGCTATATTCGGCCAGGTCATTCAGGTTTGTCCTCCCGGCCCAGTTGCGTGACAAGTTCGATCATGCCAATTACCTGGCCGTCAATCTGAGCGATGGCCTGTTTGAAGCCGACGAAGGGATTAGAGATTTCACGAGGGACATGGCCACGGATTTGTGGTTCGGGCCGATAAACGTCCAGTCACTCGAAGAAGTCAACAAGTCGGCCACCAAACCGAAGCCCTGCCAGAAGAAATCCGCGCCCGCCAAACGCGTCAACAGGCCCGAGAAGAGGAGCGTCGCCGATTCGGCGGCTTTTTCCAGTATGGTGGCCATCGCGCGTTTTGATGAGGTCAGTGTGATTGAACTGCCGCAGGCGCAGCCGCTCGAAGCGAAGATCGTCCCTGTCATTCCACACTGTTTGATAAAGCTTTTCCCAGCCAGGATAAACGTCCCCGGGCACGTCCGCTCGATCGAAGCCGTGTTTGCGCTTCGGAAAAGAGATTGTGAGAATCGAGAGTCCAATCAGAAAGGGCGGGTCGCCTGGATCAAAGATGAAACTGGCGTCAAAAGCGCCATTTGGGTCGTCGAAAAATCCAAGGCCGAAAAAAATAACCTTGGCGTCTCGGAATGTGAAGATCAACCCTCCGAAGCCACAGCAGAGGAGGTCGAGATGGAGATTATAAGAACGGACTCGGTTACGCCTCGGGCTGCTGAGGAGTCAAAGTCAAGTTCGTTTTCGGCGCCGTTCGCGAAATGCGCCAAAGACCCGAATTAAGTGTTAGCCACAGAGGACACAGAGGGCACAGAGGGAACTGATGATTTCTCTGTGCTCTCTGTGTCCTCTGTGGCTATTAACCCACACGAAAACCGCTCTAAGGTTTTACGGTTTCTGTTTCTGCCCACGTTCTTTAAGAGCCCGCTCGGCCTCTTCGTAAGCCCCGCCTTCGACCTTGCCCAATTTGATCGCTAATTCGTATGCGGCGACCGCGTCAGTTGAAAGCTTTTCGGCCAGCCCGGGGTTGGACTCCGCGATAAAATCGAGAATCTTAGCCGCCGCGACGTAACTGCGCTGCATCAGCCATTTCTCGGTCTCGGGCGAAGCGTTCTTCGCCGCCAGGCGATAATATTCGACTGCGGCGAACAGAGACTCCTCGACCCGGTCAGCGTCTTCCAGCGCGGTCGCCTTTTTACTGGTGACTTCGGCCATTCCATAAAGCGCGCGAGCGTTATTAGGCTGATCCTTCAGCGCCGATTCTAGTGTCGTTTTGGCCTCGTCGTATCTGCGCGACTTGATCATCTGGTCGGCGTCTATTATTTGCGCCACGAGCTTTTCGTCCGCGTTCGAGATTGTCGGCGGAGGGACTGGGGCGAGTGTCGCCTCAGTGCGCAACTGTTTGACTCGAGTCAGCCGCTGCGCATATTCATCCAATCGCTTCGATTCGCGCTCGAAATCGATGTTGCCGAGCATCGCCGCCAGGTAATCGCGGAGGTTGACGCCGACGGACTCATAGGCCTTCATCTGGTCGTAGAAGTGGTAAACCAGCACCGCGCCGCGATCGTAACCAAGGCTCAAATCGTAAAGCGCGTCGTCTTCCGACGATTTACGGCGCGCGGCCAGTCCCAACGCGTCCATCCGCGCGTCGGTCGCGCGCACCAGCGAATCGGTGATAAGAAAATACGCGCTGCGCGCGGCGTACTCCTTATCCAGGCGATCGCCGCGCGACTCCATCAGCTTCTTCAGCGGGGAGCGGATCGCCGCCACTTCTTTTATCTGGCGTTCGGTCAGCGGGTCAATCACAAAGGTCAGAAACGCGCGCCTCATCGCCTCGACGTTCGGTTCGACGCCCGGGCCGAGCAGCAGGAAGTAGACGTCCCTCACCACGCGCAGATTGGCGGCGCCAGTGGCGTTGAGCAGGTCGGGGATGATGATGAACTGTCGGACGCGATTGGGAGGGTCGAGCGCCGCGTCCTGAACCGTTTTCTTATCGGCGTCTTTTTTATCGCCCTTTTTGTCGCCCTTCTTGTCATCGGCCTTGGGAGACTTCTCCGAGCTTTTGCGCGGCGTATAAAGCGGGGGCAGTTCCAGAACCGGCTCGGTGTGCAGGTAAGAGAGCGCCGTTCCGAGGGCCAGGCCGACGGGCGCGCCGTAAGTTTGCGCGACCTTCAAATAAGCCTCGACGTATTTCGGCATCAACTTCGAAAACCCCGTGCTCCGGTAAAACTCATCGAGTAGCAGCGCGAAATCGGCGATCTCACGCACTTCCTCGGGCAGGCGGTCGGCCGGCGCGTCAATCGTGAAGGCGGGCGGTTCGTTCAAACAGAGGGCGAGGCTCAGATAAGGCGCGACCGCCGTGACGTCGTTCTCGCCCTTGCGATGCTTCTGAAAATAGGCGCGAAGACGCCCGACCAGACCCGGATCGGCGCCGTTCAAATCTTCGCGGATTTGCCGACGCAGCGCGGAAAGCTGGCGATTGCCCGACTCGTAATCGTAACCCGCGACGTTGAGCGCGGCCATCATCACTATCACCCGGCGGTCTGCGCCTATGTCGGTGTTGATGTCGGCGAGCGAGAGATTGGGGCGTTCGGCCAGCGACAATTTCCTGCGGTCGATCACGACAGGTTTCGGCTTTTGCGGTTGCTGTGGTTGCGCCTCGGACTGTTTAGGCTGCTGCGCCGGTTTGTTTGAGGGCTGCGGTTGGGATTCCTGCGCGGCGGCGCCGAGACCCGACGCGATCAGCAGCGCCAGAGTGGTCAAGACTATTCTTCTCATCTTCGATTCCTTTTCAGAACGCCCCTGCGCGCGCTGCGCCGAATTACGGGCGTCTGTTTTGATTGGATTGCGGTCGGTAATTATAGCCTATCGGTTCGGGCGTGTCGCCTTGCGCTATTCGTAGCGCAGGGCTTCGATCGGGTCGAGCCGCGCGGCCTTCCACGCGGGCCACAGGCCGAAGCCGACGCCCAATCCCACCGAGACGACGAAACCGACTATCGGCGCCCACAACGGCACGAAGGTCGGCATGACCATCTTGACGATCTCGGCCGTGACCCATCCGAACAGAATTCCGATCAGTCCGCCCGACCCGGTCAGCGTCGCGGCTTCGACGAGGAACTGCAATACGATGTCGCGGCGGCGCGCGCCGATGGCCTTTCGCACGCCGATCTCTTTCGTCCGCTCGGTGACCGAGACGAGCATGATGTTCATCACGCCGATCCCGCCGATCAGCAGCCCGACGCTCGAAATGGCGATCATCAGCATGAAGATCCCGCTGGTGATCGCGCTGAACTGCTCGATAATGCCTTTCGACGTTTGGATGCCGAAGTTGTCCGGCTGGCTGTAAGCGACCTTGCGCCGTTTGCGTAACACCTGGCGTATCTCGTCAACGGCCTGCTCGATCTTCCCCGGCGCGGCCATCGCCATCACGAAATTCTCTTTGACGTTCGGATAGATCTTCCGGATCGTCTCGTAAGGCAGGTATACCGCTTTGTTTTCATTTCCCGGATCGTCCGACGGCGAGAGGAAAAGCTCGCGTTTTTTGAGCACACCGATCACGCGGTAGTTGCGGCCGTTGATCGAGATTTCGCGGTCGAGCGCGTTGAAGCTCGGGAAGAGGGTGTTGGCGACGTCGACGCCGATGACGCACACGTCGGCCCGCGTGGCGTTCTCGCCGTCGTAAAAGAAGCGCCCTTCGGAAACTTCCGACGTGCCCATCCTGAAGAAAGACGGCATTACGCCCTGTACCGTGGCGTTGATCATTTCGGTGTCCTGATAGCGAATCTTCACGCGTTCGGCCATCGGCCCCTGCATAAAATCCACTGGCGTCATGAAGGCCGACGCCTCGAGCACCGAAGGGCATTCCGCGGCAATCGCCACGGCGTCTTCGTAACTGATAGGCTTTCGCATCCGCTCTTCGGCGGAAGGGTTGAAGTTGAACCCCGGCTCGAACTTGAAAATGTAGATCGAGTTCGTGCCGTAGGATTCGATCTCTTTAGACACGCCGGTGTTGATGCCCGACACGAACGCGGCGATCACGATCACAGTCATCGTCCCCACCACCACGCCGAGAATGGTCAGGAACGAACGGAGTTTGTTCTGCCAGAGCGTGTCGAACGCCATCCGGATGTTTTCACGGAAATCATAGCGGGTCATATCTTCTTCCTGCTCGTTTCTTTCTTTGGAGCTTTCATGTGGCGTTGCGACGCCCTGAAACAATGAAAAGATATCCACAAAGTCACACGAAGGGGCACGAAGATTTTTTCTTTTCCTCTGTGTTTCTTCGTGGCGCCTTTGTGGACGTTTTCTGACGAAGCCGCCGAATCAATCTGACCTCATCGCCGCAATCGGGTCGAGGTTCGCAGCGCGCCACGCCGGGTAAACGCCCGCAACCAGTCCCACGCTCCCCGAAACAAACAGAGCCACCGCGACGGCGATCAACGGCAGCGCGGTTGGAATCGGCGTTAAGGCCGCAACCAGTTTGCTCAAGGCGTATGCGACGCTCACGCCGATTGCGCCGCCCGACAGCGCCAGCGCGATCGATTCGGCCAGGAATTGTTTCAGGATGTCCGTGCGACGCGCCCCCAGGCTTTTGCGGATGCCGATCTCTTTAGTCCTCTCGGTCACACTGACAAGCATGATGTTCATGATCACGATGCCGCCGACGACCAGGGCGATCGATGTCACGCCTATCGCCATGGTCTGGATCGTGCCGAAGATCCTTTCGCGCAGGTTGTTGACGGCGCTCGGCGTGATGACTCCGAAATTGTCTTTCTCTTCGGGCTTCAATTTGCGTCGAGTGCGAATGACGACTCGCGCCTCGTCAATCGCGTCCTGATACGCCGCCTCGTTGTGCGACGTGACGAGGAGTTGGATCGAGCGGCGGGCGCCATAAATGTTCATAAACGTAGTCAGCGGGATCGAGACGAACTTATCGCGTGACACGCCGAAGACCGTGCCCAGCGACTTCGCGACGCCTACGACTTCAAAAGGCCTCCCGTCGATCTTGATCTTCTGTCCGACGGGCGAACGCGTGGGGAAGAACCTGTCGGCCACGTCCGAGCCGATGAAACAGATCGCCCGGTCGCTCATCTCATCCGCCTGCGTGAACGGGCGTCCTTCGGCGATGTCCTTGTTTTGAATCTCGATCACGTTGGCCGTGATCGCCTGCAAACTGACGCCCATTAGAGTCTGCGTGCCGTATTTCAACTCGCACTGAGTCTCCTCCTGCCCGCCAACGTCCTTGATCGCGCCGCCGCTGGCGGCCCGCAGCGCTTTCAGGTCGTCCATCGTCACGTCCTTGTTGCGCCGCCGCGCCTGCTCGTAATTGTCGAGGCTCGAAAAATCCTCGATCGAAAATTTCTGCACGCTGAACGCGTTGGTCCCGATGTTGGCGATCTTCTCGTCGACGTATTTATTGAACCCTTCGATCAGCGACACTACCACGATCACGGTCGCCACGCCGAAGATCACGCCGAGCAGGGTCAGAAAGGAACGCAGCTTGTGCGCCCAGATAGCGTCGAGGGCAAGTTTTATTGACTCGAAAATATTCATAGTCGTGTATGCGACGCAATGTTTTACGAATTAAACAATACGTATGTTCAGCGAGAAAAGAGAAATACTGGCGGGAAATTCGGCGGAAATTTTCTCGGTTCTGGTTCATATTTTCCTGTCCCGCATTTTCCTGTTGGCAAAATCAGGAAAAGGAAAATGCGGGACAGGAAAATATCTTCCAAATCAGGTTGGTCAATCTTGAATGCTGACCTTTTTAATCACGGCTTTATTCATAAGATTTTGTCTGGGATCAGTCGGCATGCCGGCGATCTTGTCTACCACGTCAATGCCCTCGATTACCTCGCCGAAGACAGTATATTCCCCATTCCAATCCGGGAAGTCACGCAGGCAGATGAAAAATTGACTGGTCGCGCTGTTTACGTCACCGCCGCGTCGGGCCGCGCCCAGCGTTCCGCGCTTGAACGGTATATTGCTGAACTCGGCGGCCACGGTCGGCTGTCCAGGCGCGCCCGCCCCCCATCTGGTCCTGTCATCGGTACGGGTGTTCGGATCGCCGCCTTGAATCAGTAAATTCGGCACGGCGCGATGAAAAGCCAGCCCGTCATAAAATCCTTCGCGCGCCAGCTTCTTGAAATTTTCGACGTGCTTCGGCGCGGCTTCGCTATTCAGCTTTAGTTTGATCTGGCCGTAATCGGTGTCCATCACCGCCACGCCGCCGCTCTTTGAGCAGGAGGCTGCCAGCGCGGCCAGCAGCAACACAATAACGATTTTCGGGATTTTCATAGATACAATTTATCGACTGTTAATTAATGTTTGAGCTTAGGCGTCGAGTTTCGCCTTAAGAATTTCATTGACCGCTTGCGGATTGGCTTTGCCGCCGGAGGCCTTGAGAACCTGGCCGACGAAAAAGCCCATCAACGCGGTCTTGCCGCCGCGATAATTTTCGACCTGTTTCGGGTTGGCCGCGATCACTTCGTCGACGATCTTTTCAATCGCTGAAGTGTCGGTGATCTGCGTGAGGCCCTTCTCTTTGACGATCTCCAACGGCGCATTGCCGGTCGCGAACATCTCGGCGAAGACGTCTTTCGCGATTTTGCCCGAGATTGTCTTGTCGTCGATCAGGCGGATCATCGCCCCCAGGTCTTCGGGCTTTATCTTGCAGCCGGTAATGTCCACGCCGGCGTTCTTCAACTCGCGCAGCAGCTCGGAAAGTATCCAGTTCGCGGTGGCGCGCGTATTATTCGAGGCCCTGGCCGCAGTCTCGAAGTAATCGGCCAGTTTGCGGTCGCTCGTCAGGGTGAACGATTCGTCGGGGTTCAGGTCGTAGTCGCGCATGAATCGCTGGCGGCGCGCTTCGGGCAGTTCTGGCAGTTCGCCGCGCAACCGTTCGACCCACTCTTGGCTGACTTCGAGCGGCGGCAGGTCGGGCTCCGGGAAGTAGCGGTAATCGGGCGCATCTTCCTTCGAACGCATCGAGTAGGTCTTGCCTTCTTTCTCATTCCACAATCGGGTCTCCTGGACGATCTTCCCACCGGTCTCCAGGACCGTGATCTGGCGGTCGATCTCGTATTCGACGGCCTTTTGCAGGAACCTCAGAGAGTTGACGTTTTTGATCTCTGCCTTAACGCCAAGCTTCGTCTCGCCCGCGTGGCGGACCGATACGTTCGCGTCGCAGCGCAAATTGCCTTCTTCCATGTTGCCGTCGCATACGTCGATGTATTGCAGCGTGCGGCGCAGGAAGTTGACGTAATCGTAAGCTTCCCAGCTCGAACGGAAATCCGGCTCGCTGACGATTTCGAGCAGCGGCGTGCCGGCGCGGTTCAGGTTGACATAAGACTTGCTGTGATCGCCGATGTCGTGAACCGACTTGCCTGCGTCTTCTTCGATGTGCGCGCGAGTGATCTCGAATCGCCTGAGACGCCATTCATTGGCCCGCCCGCCTTCGTCGCGTTCGCCGGTCAGGATTTCGACTGCGCCGCGCTCTGAAAAGGGGCGGTCGTATTGCGAGATTTGATAGCCTTTCGGCAGATCGGGATAAAAATAATTTTTCCGCGAGAAGATAGATTCGCTGTTAATCTTGAGATTGAGCGCGAGGGCCGCCTTGCCAGCCAACTTCACGGCCTCGCGGTTGAGCGTGGGCAGCGCGCCGGGCAGTCCCAGGCAGACCGGACAGGTATTGCTGTTCGGCTCGCGCCCGAATTCGGTCGAACAGCCGCAGAAGATTTTCGAATCGGTTTTTAGTTGCGCGTGGACTTCAAGGCCAATGACAGCTTCCCAACCTTCTTTCACCGCTTCTCTCCTTAAAGCTTTGTGTTTTCGTCGTACGTTGAACGCGGAATTATAACACGGGCGCCTCTTATGAAAACGGGCCACGCCTTGGCCGTCCTTTACTGCCTCTCACCTCGCAATTGGTGATCTCATTGGAGATTGAGCGCTCAATAATAGCGGGCGTGTCTGATTATTCGCTCACGTCATTTCCGGAACAAACTTACGCATAATGGAATATAAGTTGCGTACATCAATTCATATATGCGGTGGAAGGGCACAACTATTAACAGTAAAAACTATCCCGAATGAGTGCTCTCCCACAGCAGGCCAGCAGGCAATGAATAGTGACGGAAGGAGATTTGATATGACGCGATGGAAACCGGATCCGACATTTTATCCCTCTCCTCGTCTAGCAATGCAGGGGCAACCTGAGAGCCTGGCCTACGTCGCGACGTTCAACACGAACAAAGATGGGCGCCCCGATGCGATGACAGTGGTGGATGTAAATCCTAAGTCGCCTGCCTACGGCAAAATTGTTGGCAAGGTAAATATGCCCATGGCCGGCGATGAGTTGCATCACTTTGGCTGGAACGCATGCAGCTCGGCGCTTTGTCCATACGCTCCGCATCCGCACATAGAGCGGCGTTACCTGGTTGTGCCCGGAATGCGCTCGTCGCGCATTCACATCCTCGATACCAAACCTGATCCCCGCGAACCCAAAATCGTCAAGGTCATCGAGCCTGAAGATCTCATGAAACGCGCCCGCTACTCCAGGCCCCACACCGTTCATTGTGGGCCGGAAGGCATCTATATCAGCGCTCTAGGGTCGTCAGAGGGAAGTGGGCCAGGAGGAGTCTTCCTCCTCGATTGTGAATCCTTCGATGTGCTTGGACAGTGGGAAGTGGATCGGGGACCACAGTACCTGGCCTATGATTTCTGGTGGCATCTCGGCTACGACACGATGATCTCCAGCGAATGGGGGACTCCCGACACGTTCGAGGAAGGGCTGAAACCGGAGATTCTCCTCAGTGGCAAGTATGGGCGCTACATTCATATCTGGGATCTGCGACGTCGAAGGCATCAGCAGGCGCTCGATCTGGGGCCGGAGCAACAACTGATATTTGAGCTTCGCGCCGCTCATGACCCAACGAAAGCCTATGGCTTCGTCAACGCGGTGGTTTCGCTCAAGGACCTCTCCAGTTCGGTCTGGCTGTGGCGCCGCGACAATGGCGATTGGAGTATCAGGAAAGTGATTGAGATCCCGGCGGAACCGGCCAATCCTGTTGATTTGCCGCCCATGCTCAAAGACTTCAAAGCGGTAGCGCCGTTCGTGACAGACATCAATCTCTCCATGGACGATCACTTCCTCTATGTCTCCTGTTGGGGGTCGGGCGAGATGCGACAGTACGATGTTTCCGACCCGATTAACCCCAAGCTAACCGGCTCGGTACGAATTGGCGGCATTGTGCGGCGCGCGCCACACCCGAAGAATCCAAAAGCGCCATTGAACGGTGGGCCGCAAATGGTCGAGGTGAGCCGTGATGGGCGTCGCATCTACTTTACCAATTCTCTTTACTCCGCGGTGGATGATCAGTTCTATCCTGATGGGATTCGAAGTTGGATGGTCAAATTGAATGCTGATCCAGATGGCGGTCTAAGTCTGGATAAAGACTTCTTAGTGGAGTTTGACGACTATCGAGCGCATCAGATTCGGCTCGACGGCGGTGATTGTTCATCAGATTCATTCTGTTATGTATGAGCAATTGGTGGTTTTGGCTTACGCTACTGGGTCTCGGAGCTTATCACGGAATCAACCCCGCGATGGGATGGCTCTTCGCCGTGGCGCTGGGTATGCAGGAGAAAAGCCGCCGCGCGGTGATGGCTGCAATCCTGCCCATTGCGCTGGGACACGCGCTTGCGATTGGCGCTGTAGTAAGTCTGCTGTGGCTCGCGCAGAAGAATTTGCCCATGCTGGCCATGCGCTACGGCGCGGCGGCGATCATTTTTGGCTTCGGTTTCTATCGTCTGGTTCGATCCCGGCATCCAAAGTGGGTAGGCATGCGCGTAGGTTTCCGCGACCTGACTTTGTGGTCGTTCATAATGGCCTCGGCTCATGGCGCAGGGTTGATGCTGGCGCCGATCATACTGGCCCGATCCGGAGTGAGTCACAATGGAGATCATCTTTCTCACCCGGGACACATGGACCAGCTCTCTCCACAACAGCCAGACGCTTTTGATGACCCATGGCGATGGCTGGCGGCTATCGGCGCGCATAGTCTGGGCTTTCTACTGGCTGTCGCGATGATAGCCATCATGGTCTACGAAAAGTTCGGGCTGAGGTTGCTGAACCGCGCCTGGTTCAACATAGATTGGCTATGGGTGATTGCTTTGATGGTGAGCGGCGTCTTGATTCTTTTCATCTGATACCACCCGGAAAGTAGCAGTTATCGAAAGCTTTCAGAATTTTTCCGAGCCGAGGTCCAGGTCATAAACTCAGCGCGCAGCGGAACCCGTAATCGCTGTATTGATACTCAGGTGGGAGGCTGCTGCGCGCGGCCACGCGGGCGATCTTGATCTGATGACGCCACGAGCCGCCGCGTGAAGCGCGCCGCACTCCTTCGGCTGGGCCTTGCGGATTGCGCTGCGGCGAGACGCTGTAGTAATTCGCGTCGTACCAGTCGGCGAGCCATTCATGGACGTTTTCGGAGATGTCGTATAGCCCAAAGCCGTTCGGGGGACGGCGTTCGACGCGCTCCGGCCCCGTGCGCCACAATTCGGTGTAGCGCGGCTGCGTAACGCTTGCTCAGCGGGAAGTAGCGAGCGGATGCCGAGCGAAGAATGCCGCCAGGCCCGCCGCCATCGCGCGTGGATTCTGCACGTGCAACAGGTGCGTCGCGTCCGGGAGAATGAAAGTCTCGACTTTCGGCAGCCAGGCGAGCAGAAGTTCTTGCCGCTTGCCGAAGACCGGCGAGACCTCCGTACTCTTGGCTCCCAGGACGGCGAGGACGGGTTGTTTGATGCGGATCGCATCTTCCCGCGTAAACGACCACTGTCGCACCGCGGGTAGTTCCTGGCCGAAAAAAGTGTCAGCGTCGGCCACGGCCTGGTCGAAAGCCCCCGGGAGCGCCCGATCCAGCGCGGCGCGGTAACTTTGCCCGCCAACTCCGCGCATCCAGGCGTCTACGGCGCCGGCTTTGTCGCCCGCGCTGTAAAGCTGGAGGACCGGACCAATCTGAAAAGTAGAACCAATCGCGGCGCCGTCCTTCTGTGGCCCGCTCGGCGACGCCACGAGCGCCGGTTCCAGTAAGGCGAGCGAGCCTACAACCTCCGGGGCGTCCAGGGCGAGTTGAAGAGCGATGTTCCCGCCTGAAGAGTGGCCGACGATGTGCGCCCGCTCGATCCCGAGGCGCCGCATCAGCGAGCGCAAGTGCGCGGCCTGCTGCGCAATGCTGACAGGACCCGCCACACGGCTGCTACCCGCATAGCCGACGCGATGGTAGCTCAACACGCGGTAACGGCCGTTGAG
>DATEMG010000188.1:0-3998 GCA_035275805.1 Blastocatellia bacterium | reverse complement strand
CGCTTCGCCTCTCGCGCAAGGGCGCTCAGCAGACCGTCTTGACTCTCCGGAAGACCGCGAAACGTCTCCAGCAAACGGCCCGCCGCCATCTTGCCTCGCTCAATCTGTTCAGCGCTGCTCGCCGGCGCGATGCAGCGCGCGAAGTCGCTCATCCACAAAGCGGTCTGATGGAGCAGGTCCGAGGGGACGCCGAGAAGACCGCCAATGACATAGACTGGCAAGTGATAGGCGAAGCGCGACAGACGCTTCGATCCGCCATCATCCAAAAGAAATCGCGCCCACTTATCGCTCTGTTGAGCGGCCTGAACAGCGTCAATCGACGCCAGCGCCGCCGACACTGCTTGTTTAAAAGGACAATGCCTCTCGCCGTCATTCATACGAATGAGATGTCGAAAGATTTCGGCGGCGGGTGATCCGAGCAGCGATTTGGGAACCGGTTCATTCGCCGGGCGCACTCTGCAAAGGTTGTTGGTCAGGATGGTTGCGACGGCGCTCGCGCTCGACGCCACCCAAAGCATGAGCTTATCGTCGTAATAGAGCGGCCTGTGGGCCACCAGATCCGCGTAATAGGCATAGGGATCAGGATGGGTAACAGCAGTAATTGGATCTTGTGGAAACATCATATAATTTCCTCCTTAAGGAATAGGGAGTGGGGAGTGGGGAGTGGGGAGTGGGATTGGAAGGATGAATAGATAAAAACTCCCCACTCCCTATTCCCTACTCCCCATTCCCCACTCCCCATCATAATTCTGGCCAGCCGGAAATGTTTCATTTATTATTTAACTATGGATGTCAAAACAGATCTGGCTGAAATCGCCTCGTTGATTGGCGAACCGACCCGCGTCGTGATGCTCTGGAGCCTGTTGGGAGGACAGGCGAGACCCGCCAGCGAGTTGGCGTTTTACGCGAACGTCTCGGCGCAGAACGCCAGCGCGCACCTGGCCCGGCTGGTCGAGTCCGGCCTGCTGGCCGTCGAGGCGCGGGGCCGCCATCGTTATTACCGCCTCTCTGGCGCGGACGTGGCGCATGCCATCGAAGCACTGGCGGCGCTGGCGCCGACGGCGAAAGAGATGGCCGGTTTGCCGCCGAGACAGGCGCCGGATTTGAAATACGCCCGCACCTGTTACGACCACCTGGCCGGAAGGGTGGCGGTCGAGATGTGCGCGGCGCTCAAAGATAAAGATTACCTCGCGTCGGTCGGCGACGACTTCGATATCACGGGCAAAGGAGAAAAGCTGTTTCGCGATCTCGGGATAGAAATCGACGAATTACGGCGCCAACGTCGGGCCTTCGCGCGTCAATGTCAAGATTGGAGCGAGCGGCGGCCCCACATAGCCGGGGCGCTGGGCGCGGCGATGCTCGAGCGGATGTTCCAGCGAGGATGGATTGCGCGGGTTCGCTCTTCCCGCATCGTCAGAATTACGACCAAAGGTAGAGAAGACGTTTATAAGCTCCTCAAATTAACCCTGTAATTCGTGAAGATTTTGAAACCATCAATGGCCCCCGGCGTTCTTAAGCTCATACCCCTTTCTGACAACTATCCAATCGATTACAGGAGTCCCCATGAAAGTCCGCATCTGTCTCGTTGCGCTCTGTTCTTTGATCTTTCATTGCTCCGCCGCCTATGGCCAAACGCCGAAGAAGGACGATCGGTCGGCGGAATGGGAATACAAGCAACTATCAAACCCATCTGACGCCCTTCTTAACCACCATGCAAAAGATGGTTGGGAAATTGCAGCCGCAGCCGGCGCCGGTGGTGATGGCGGCAGTTCTTTCAAAATAATTCTGAAGCGGAGCAAATCACACCCTCTCTTCGGGACGCAGACCGCAGAAATGCCCAGACCCGAGCCGCTTCCTCCCCTTCCTCCGCAAAAACCAACCTGTAAATTGACTCTGGCTCAGTCGCCTGCCATTCGCGGGCTTCGGTTGGGCATGACGAACGATGAGCTATTCGCTATTTTTCCGGCGAATGAGCGTGAAGGATTCGACCGCGCCCAACAGTTGAAAACAGCCGAACTTCCTCCGAATTATGGATATACGGGTTTTCATTTCAATCCTCCCAATTACGCGGCCAAGGATCGTTTTACAGGCATTGACTACCTTACTTTCGGGCTATTTGACGGGAAGGTAGTGTCCATAGGCGCTAGGTATATCAACACTCCTCAATTTGATCGCCCGGGGCAGTTGATGGAAATCATGACCAGGCAATTCGGTCTACCAGAATTCAAGGACTGGCCGAATTACAGTGAATATTCGCAAAACCCATCGTTACCTTGTGAAGGATTTACGTTTCAATTGCAAGCAGGCGACGTATCCCGTGGTTATTTTTCGATCAGCTTGACCGATCCGACGTATAAAAAAATTGCGGAGGATAGGAAGCAGGCCGACAGGGCAAAGAAGCGCGAGGGGTTCAAGTTATAATTTCGCAAGGCATCGACCGAATCAGTACCGCGAGCGATAGCGAGCGGCGCTTTCGCCAATGGCTGCTCGCTATCGCTCGCGGTACTGATTCGGAAATTTTCAGCGCGTCGCGAGTCGCAGGCCCTCATCGACCATCTTCGTCAGCTTCTCGATCGAGGTCGCTTCGCAATAAATCCTCAACAGAGGCTCTGTCCCCGATTGTCTGAAGAGTATCCAGCTATCGTCCTCGAAGATCAGCTTCGTCCCGTCGAGCGTCGCAATGTTTACGACCTTGTATCCGGCGAAGCTGTCGGGCGTATTCTCTCGCAAGTCGCCGACCAGCTTCTGGCCCGCTTCGATGGGCAGATGCAGGTCGCGCCGCTCGAAATGGAATTCGCCGAACTCGCGCCAGATGTCGCGCACGATCTCGGAAGGCTGCTTGCCGGCGGCCAGCACGGCTTCGAGCAGGAGCAGGCAGTTGAAGATCCCGTCGCGTTCTGGGATGTGGCCGCGCACGCCTATGCCGCCCGACTCTTCGCCCCCGACCAGGAAGTCGTTGGCCGGGTCGAGCATGATCTCGCCGATGTGTTTGAAGCCGATCGGCGTCTCGAAGAGCCGGAAGCCGTAGCTTTCGGCGATGCGGCGCACGATCACCGATTGTGAGAAGGTGCGCGCGACCGAGCCTTTCCAGCCTTTTCGCCTGACCAGGTGCAGCAAGAGGATCATCAGGATCTGATGCGTGTTGATGTATTCGCCGCGCTCGTCCATCGCCCCCACGCGGTCGGCGTCGCCGTCGGTTATCAAAGCCATCAGCGCGCCGCGCTCGCGGATTACGCGCGAGGTCAGCTCCAGGCTCCACGGCATGGGTTCGGGCAACACTCCTCCGAAAAGCGGGTCGCGATCGGCGCGGATGGTTTCGACTCGGAGCTTGCCGCCTGCGAGCATCGATTCGATCCAACGGCCGCCCGTGCCGTGCATCGGATCGGCGATGACCAACGCATCGGATTTGCGAAGATCATTGATCGCCACCAGGCTCTCGACGTGGCTTCGGTAATCGCCGTCGGATTCAATGACCTTGGCCAAACTCCTCCCCTGCGCTTCGTCGAAAGGCAGGCGCCGGGGCGCGGTCGCGCCGAGGAGTTTCTCGATCTGGTCGGTGATCGCGGGAGTGGCCGAACCGCCGTAAGGGGCCTTGAATTTGAAGCCATTGAAATCGGGCGGATTGTGCGACGCCGTGATCATCACGCCGCCGTCCAGCCCGCGCCGCTTGACTTCGAATGAGACCAACGGCGTCGGGACGTCGCTCGCAAACAGATCGACCGCTACGCCATTGCCGGCAAAAACCTCCGCCGCGCGCCGCGCAAACAATTCAGAAGCGAACCGGCGATCGTAACCGACGACCGTTCGCAGTTCGCCGCCCGCGTTTTGAGTCCTCAGATAATCGACCAGCGCCTGTGTAACGGCCTCGACATTCGCAAACGTGAAGTCTTCGGCGATACGGGCGCGCCATCCGTCAGTGCCAAATTTGATCACAGCCATACTTGATTCATAACAGAAGGAGCGGGATAGACCTGGTCTGTCCGCCCTCAGCAGGAGTC
>DATEMG010000187.1:0-16520 GCA_035275805.1 Blastocatellia bacterium | reverse complement strand
TTCACCGGAGTCTTAACGTCGCCATTCTTTAGGCGTTCAAATCGGGTCAGCCCGGCGCGCCAGATCGAGTTCAACGTCAGATTTGGTTTCTGAATAGCCGCCCTTATTGCGTTGTCGCGGGGTCGCCAGGATCGTTAATCAATTTTGGTTGATACAGAATAAACACCGGCTCGTCGTTGATCCAGACGGCCTTCAACCAATCGGGCGCGCTTTGAGGCTTGCCGAGCGAGGACAGCTCCTTGCGCTCTTTCAACTCGCGCTTGCCGATCGCGACGTAATCGACGCGATTGGCCTCGACCCAGGCGCGAAATTCGTCGAGCGATTTCACTTGCGGGAAGAAGACCCATTCGTTGCGGGAGAGATATGGCAGGTGCGGCTTGCGCGCGACGATTCTCTTGCCGCCCGTCGCGCCGACCGCCGAAAGATAATCGCGCGCGGCGATAATCTCCGTAGGCTGGCTGTCCAAAAAACGCGTCACGTCCTTGCGCGATTCGGCCAGCGAAAGCGCAACCATCGTGGCGGCCATCGTGACGGGGATCAAGGCGAAAGCGCGATTCTTCAGCCACCCCAGTGACCGCGCCATTTCAAGCCATGCCACAGCGGCGAAGACGGCGAAGCCGGCGTAAAGAACCATCACGAGAAAGTAGTATCGCGTTTCCCAGTGATTGAGGGCCATCAGCAGCAGATAGAGCGCGCCCGCGATCAAAACCAGCGCCACGTCCTTCGACCGCCGTCTGGCCAGAGCCAGTAAAACGCCGAAGCCCGCCATCCACGCCACCAGTTGATTGACCAGCGTCTCTTTTGAACTGTTGCGTAGACTCTCGTAAAGGTTCGCCGGATAGCGCGTGATCAGACGCATGGGATCGTAGCCGAACACCTCGCCGAACGATTGAAACCTCTCAGCGAGCGCGCGGGTGGCGTCCTGATTGGTCTTGTTGGCGACCAGATCGGGGTAGAACTCCGCCGCGACGTTCAGGTAATTGGTATTGTAAAACGGCGAGCCCTGGCGTTTGTAATTGGCGATCAGCCAGGGCGACGACACGGCGAGGAAAAGCGCGACGAATATCGCGGACAGCGCCAAACGCCCGAGCCATCTCCGTTTGAAAATATCGAGCAGCGTGATTCCGATCAGACAGGCGGCCGGCAGAAACAGGCCGTTGTAACGGGTGAGATAGGCCGCGCCCGCGAGCGCGCCCGCGAGCGCCACGCGCCATCCCGGCGCAAGCCGTTTGCCCGTGAAAACAACCAGGGCCGCCAGGCACAACAGCAAAAAGAAGACGTCCGTCCCCGCGTTGATCGAAAACTGAGGGAACTCTCCGCTGGCGACGGCGATAAGTTGCGCGCCGACTCCTACCCAATAACTGAATAGCCGCGCGAACAGAACAAAAACCAGCAGCCCGCACAGGACCGCGCAAACGACCGACATCCATTTGCCGACGGTAAACAGGTCGCCGCTCATCCCGGCGATCTTTGCGACGAGGGCGAGCGTCGCCGGATAGCCGGGTCCTTGAAACGTGTTTTGCGGGAATTGTCCAGAGGCGAGGCGTTCGGCGTCAGGCGCGTAAAAGTGATAGAAATCTGTCTCGGTCGCGTAATTGCCGAACGGGTGCCGCCGGGCGAGATAAACGAGCGTGAGCAGGTGGATCAGTGAAATCAGGATGATTGGCGCAGCGAGCAGGAGCGATCTCCGCCTCGAGGCGCGAGGCGTAACAAACGCCTCATACTCGAACTCCTCAGAAGACCCGCCGGCTCTGGTCTTGGTCTGTGTATCGGTCATTGATCAGAGGTTCCGTTTCTTCATCTCATCCAGCATATATTCAGACGCGCGCCAGGTGAGCGCCATGATCGTCAGAGTCGGGTTCTTATGCGTGCCCGAAGCGAATGCGGAGGCGTCCATCACGAAGATATTCTTCACGTCCCAGCTCTGATTGAATTTATTGAGCACGGACGTTTTAGGGTCGCTCCCCATATGTATCGTTCCCATTTCGTGAATCGAATGGCCTGGGTCATCCGGCTTTTCCGGCAGGGTTATGTTAACAGCTTTCGCCGCCGCGAATATCTCTTCGTAGGTCCGCCGCATGTATTTGTACATGTTGATGTCGTTCGATTCCCAAGGGTGATAAATCTTCAAAACGGAGAATCCCCATTTGTCCTTCACCGATGGGTCGAGTTCTACGAACTTGTTCGGACCGGCCAGCATCTCGCCGTGCGAAGCCAATCTGACGCGCGCGCCTGTCCATTTGCGAACCTCTTTTTTGAACTCGATGCCGAACCCGGGAGTCCTCTTCGTGTTGCTGAATCCTCTGTCAGGTCGCATTCTGATGCGAGACGAAGGCTCGATCTGGAAGCCTCGCACGAAATCGCGCTTCTCGTCAGGGCGGAAATAGCCGAACCAGGGGATGACGATGTGAGAGCCGCCGATGCCGTCGCCTGCTTCACGGTCCATAAAGAAGAGTTCTGGGAAATAGGCCTCCGCGCCGACGTCCAGGTGCTCGATGAAGTTCTTGCCGATCATTCCGCTCGAATTGGCGAGGTTCGACAGCAGCAGCAGGCGCGTGCTTTCGAGCGTGCCGCAAGCCACCACTACAGCGCGGCGCGCCTTAATCTCGCGGTCTTTTCCGGTAGTCTTGTCGATGAAGCTGACGCCCGAGGCCAGCCCCTTCGCGTTGACGCTGATCTTGTGCGCCATCGCGTTGGGAATCAGCGTGAAGGTTTTGGGAAATTTCTTCATCAGCGGAACGACCTGGCGGAACGCCGAATTGTAGAACGAATGCGTTTCGCAGCCGTTTTCACAGCCGCTGCAATAATGGCATTGGCCGTATCCGTTGTAAGACTTGGTCAACATAGCGCGGCGCACTCGAATGGCGCGCAGCCCGGCCTTTTCAGCCGCTTTCTTGATGGCCACGTCGGAACATTTGAAGGCCACGGGGGGCAGGAAATGGTCGCTGTCGGGCAGGTCGGGATGGTTCTCTTTAGCGCCGCAGACGCCCATGAAGATTTCGGCCTTGTCGTAATAGGGCGCTACGTCTTTGTACTCGATCGGCCAGTCAAGCCCCTGCCCGTCGATCGAGCGCATCTTGAAATCGTTCTCGTTGAAGCGATTCGCGAAACGCCCCCAGAACATCGTGCGTCCGCCGACGTTGCGCGCGCGATACCAGTTGTAAGGCATTTTCTCCGGAGTCGTGTACGGCTCGTCCTTCGTATTGCCTTCGAGCTTATATTTCTTGGTGAACTCTTCTGGATTGATGAGCGGGGTTTTAAAACCGCGGTATGGATCTTCGAAAGGCCATGGGTCGTGATACACGAAATCTTCGTCGTTCATGTGCCTGCGCAACGGCCCGGCGTCGAGCATCGCCACCTTCAATCCGGCCTGAACCAACACCCACGCCGCCGTGCCTCCCGCCGCGCCCGACCCGACGATCACAACATCATATACAGGAGGGCCTGAAACTCTTCGCTTCTGACTCGACATTAAGACAGTCCTTTCATTCGCCCGAAGACCGTCGTTCGGGCGACCAACACCTGAATGATTTAGCGGATTAATCCAAGGGGTGTTTAAGGCAGGCATTGTATAATGCCGCAGTCATAAACGCACGCCACATATTGAAATTTGAGCTTTACGGGAAGGCTCGACAGTTGGAAGATTTCAGCGAGCTCATATGTTCCTCATATTCAGCCCCAAGACGGTCAAAACGCCTGTGAAAAATGGGCTGAATATGAGATCTGATTGGCTTCGTTCATCTCTGCAACCCGCAGGCTTTTGAGAAACGATAGCGGTTGTTTGCGAAAGTTCTATACCCCCAGCCGAAGAGCGACTTCGTCACGGGCGCGATCGAGAAGAGATATAACGGCCAGGCCCACCAGATGCGTCGCATCAAATACCTGTATACATCGGCCCCTTGAATGTGTCGCCCGTCTTCCAGGAGCAATCGCAAGTCGTCAAGCAGTTCGATTTTTGAGAGGGCAGGATGATCGCGCAACCAGGCGCTCTGGAGCGGGGCGACGCCGAAGCCCCGTTTCCGAAGCGCCGCCGCCCAGAACGGGATCCAGCGACGACAAAAGCCACACATGCCATCGTAAAGCACCCACCCCTTGATTGGGTTCCGCGCTATTTCGTCATTCATATTCGCATCTGCTTTTTTCAGCTTGACCCTGGAATCGGTTCCAGACTTTATAATGCCTGCCGTGTCGAAAAAAACTCCATCGAAGAGAGAGCAACATGAGGGCGGTCCGCTGCGATCAGGCGAACTGGCGAGGGTTTCGGGCGTGAGCGCCGACACCCTGCGGCATTATGAGCGCAAGGGGCTGCTCAAGCCTCGGCGCGCTCCAAACGGCTATCGCGAATACCCGCGACACGCCGTTGAACGCGTGCGGCTCATCCGCGCTGCCCTTGCGATCGGTTTCAAGCTCGACGACCTGGAGCGCGTCTTCAAAGTTCGCGACGCCGGCGGCGCGCCGTGCCGTCAAGTGCGCGAACTCGCGGCGGCGAAACTCGATGAGATTGAAGCGCTCGTGCGCGATCTGACGGCGATGCGTGACGAGATGCGGGAGCTTTTAAAAGACTGGGACAGACGGCTCGATTCCGTCCCGGCGGATGAGCCGGCGCGCCTGCTCGAAACTATGGCCGCCATCGGCATCGCCGACATCAGGGCGATTGGCCCGCTTAAACCGCGCCGTTCAAACCATGCAAAGAAGAAGGAGAGAAAGTCATGAAACACGTCATTCGCCTTGTGACCGTTCTCGCGTTCCTCGTCGCCGGCGTCACGCTCGCCGGCGCTCAAAGCCAATCTCACGACGATCATCAGCGTCAATCCGAAAAATCAAAATCGGATCAGAAGGCGGATCACAATCACGACAGCCATCTCGGCGGCGTGAACCGGCGCGGCGACGCGGTAATGGGGTTTTCGCACGCGAAAACGACCCATCACTTTCTGCTCAAACCCAGCGGCGGCGTGATCCAGGTCGAAGCAATCGACGCCAATGACGCCGCCAGTCGTAACCAAATCCGCCAGCATCTTAAGCATATCGCAAAGAAGTTTTCCGAAGGCGACTTCACCGCGCCGATGCTCATCCACGCGCAAACGCCGCCAGGAATACCCGCGATGCGGAGCCTGAAGACAGAGATCAAGTACGAGTTCCAGGCGCTGGAGCGCGGGGGACGCGTACGTATTTCGACAAACAACCCCGAAGCCGTAAAAGCGATTCACGAATTCTTGCGCTTTCAAATCAAAGATCATCAGACCGGTGATTCCGGCGAAATTGAAAACTGATCGAGTGAGACAGACTTTAGTCCGTCCACCCAAAATTCAGGCCACGGATAGATTAAAGTCTGTCCCACTGCGGGCTGCTCCGATTTAGGGAAGCGCGACATACGGCGCGAGGAAGTTACGCGCAGACGCCGTGTCGGTGCGATAAACAACATTGGTCGAGCGACAGACCGCGTCGCCTGTGATGGTGATTGCGACGAGAAGACGCGCGCCGTTGTAATCCAAGAAATTCGGCCCGCCCGAATCGCCGAAACAGGCTCCGCCGTTACCGACCGCCGGGTTCTGCGACAGCCGCAGGAAAGTATTATTCAACGCGTTGAAACCGGCATTGGCGTACATCCTCGGCACGGGATTCATATCCTGGAAGAACGGCGGCCCTCCGCCCGTCACTCGATTTTGCAATCCGTAGCCGACCGGAGTGAAGACAGCGCTCTTGAGGCCGTTTTGCACGGCCAATTGATCGAGCAGTCCTGCGGGGGGAAGCTGCGCTGGAGTTATCCCATGTGTATCTTTGGCGCGAACCAGTAAAACCGCGATGTCCCCGGTGTCACTCTGAGCCTGGTTGAAATTCGGATTCGTGACGACCTGAGTGACAGGGATCAGCCTGGTCTGATTGCTGGTCAGATCGCCGAAGGGAATCGGGTTGTCGAAACTGACGAAGGCCCTAAAGCCAAGCGGCGCCAGGTCGTTCTCGAAGAAGATGGTGCAGTGGCTGGCGGTCAAAAAGACCGTCGGCGAGATCAACGTTCCCGAACAGATCGGAGAGATATCGCCTGTGGTCGGCGATTTGACGATGAACGCGCCGCTGTTACTGAAAACATTGTTTGTGTCCACGAAGCCGTAGACGATGGCTTTCACGCGAGACGGAGTGAGGAAGGTGATAGAGACGGCCATGACGAGCGCCAGGACAAGCAGGTGGCGAGTGTAACGCATTGGATCTCCTCCATTGGGTTTTGAGGATTGAGTGATTCGGGAGCTAAAGTAAGCGGTTCGTAGAGGCCCGCCGCAATTATACCCCCCGCGTCATTTCTCGTCCCGTTTTTTCTCTACTCTGTTTTCTATTCTGTAAAGATGCGTTCTGGTTCGCAGGTAGAACGCCTTGTCCGCGACGGCGGGTGAGGCCAGGAAGCCGTCATCTAGTTGATTTTCCGCCAGCGTCTCGAAGGTTCTTCCCGGACGGATCACTGTGGTTTTGCCGTCCTCGCTGAAGAGCCAGATTTTTCCGTCGGCGTAAACCGGCGAGGCGGAGTATTCGCCGCCGATCCGTTTTTGCCAGACCAATTCCCCGGTCTTCGCCTCAACGCAACTGGCGATGCCGGCGTCGTTGATCATGTAAATCAGGTCGTCAATCAGCAGGATCGAGGGTTTGTTTGAAACCGAGCGCTTGACCTTCCAAACGACGTGGGTGCCGGTGATAAGCCCATTGCCGCCGGTCCGGACGGCGAACAACTGGCCGGCGGAAAATCCGGTGGGGAAGAAGATCATCCCGTGGCCGATCACCGGGCGCGTACTGGCCGAATGCTGCTCGCGCTCTTCGACACGCCAGAGTTCCTTGCCGGTGAGCGGATCGTAGGAGTAAGCGGCCTTCGCGCCCAGGCTGATCAACTCCCACCTGCCGTCGATCATCGCGACGTGCGGCGTGGCGAATGCCTTCCGAAAGTCCCCGTCGGCGGCGATCTTTCCGTTCGCGTCGACGTCCTGAAAGTCTATCGATCGCTTCGTCATCCAGACCGTCTTGCCGGTCTGTTTGTCCAGCGCGACGACGAACTGATGGTCGCTGCCGTCGAAGTGCATGATCAGCAGGTTGCGAAAGATGATCGGCGACGAACCGGCGCCGCGAAAATGGTTGCACTCGATGTCTCGGCGCTCCCACAGAACCTTGAAGCTCTTCGTATCGATGCAGGCCGTGCCCGGCGATCCGAAAGTGATGTAAACTCGTCCATCTTCGATCACCGGCGTGGGCGAGGCGTAGGTGTTGAACGGGTGCGCGTATTGTGGCTGCGCCACCTCGAATAGCTTCATGTCCTGGACCACGCGGCCCGTCTCGCGGTCGACGCAGACCGCAAAAAGTTTGCGCCCGTCCTGCGCGGCGGTCGTCAACCATATTTGATCGCCGTAAATGACCGGAGACGACCAGCCGCGGTCGTGGATCGGCGTCTTCCAGACGACGTTGTTCGTCTCGCTCCAATTGAGCGGCAGGTCGCGCGCGTCCGAATGACCCGTTCCTTCGGGTCCGCGGAACTGCGGCCAGTTATCGCCGGCGTATGCCGCCAGACAAAGGAAAGCCGTAAGGAGAGCCGGAATTATCTTCGCCATCTTCGTTTCATCTCCCTTCATTGATCGTCAAAACTTTCAATACCCATTCGTCGGGATCAAGCGCCACGCTTTGCGGCTTCGCGTCGAGCTTGAAATTGAACGTCTGTTCGCGTTCGTTGACCTGGATGACCTCGCGCCGAGTCGCGCCGCCGGTCTTGAATTCGACGTCGAGCGGCATGCGAAAGACGGTCGGCGATTGTTTTTGCGCGACGCGCAGCTTCAGCGCTTTCGCCGTCTCGTCCCAATTCCAGGTCGCATCGTAGACGGGATAGCCCGGCTCGAAGACCCACTGCTGGAAGAACCAGTCGAGCGGCCGGCCGTAGTGAGCTTCCATCACCTTTCGCAAATCATCGGTCAGCGCATTGCGGTCGCGGTAGGTTTGATAATAATCGCGAATGCCGGCGAAGAATTTTTCATCGCCCATCACGTGGCGAAGCATGTGCAGCGTCCAGCCGCCTTTCTGATAGTTGTTAGCGTTGAGCAGCTTCGTCAGATCGGTGATCGTCGGGTCGTATATCGGAGGCGCGCCCGCCCCAAAAGACTCATACGACTTGATGTACTTTGCTTTGTCCATGCGCATCAGCCGGATGAATTTATCGCGGCCGTCGGCCTGCTCGAAAAAGAGATTGCCGAAGTAAGTGGCGAAACCTTCGCTCAGCCACAGGTGATGCCAATCCGCTTCGGTGACCGAATCGCCGAACCACTGGTGGGCGATCTCGTGGGAGTTAGTTCCTTCGTTGAACAGGTTTTCGGCCAGAAAGACGCTGCTAGAATTTTCCATCCCGCCGTAGCGCGTCGAAGATTGCACGAGCGCCAGTTTTTCATAAGGGTACGGCCCGATAAGGTTCGAGAAGAATTCGACCATCTTTTTAGTCCGACCGTAGCCTTTCAGCCCTTTGTCGCGGTCTTTAGGGAAGAGGTAATAGAAAAGCTCTATGTCGTCTCCGGCGCGCTCGACCGTTCCGACGTCGATGATCGAAAACTCGGTCGCCCCGATGACCATGCAGTAGGTTGGGATCGGCGCCGTCTCGCTCCAATGCGTCATGACATTTCCGTTCTGAAGGCTCGTTTTTTCAATCAACTTGCCGTTGGCGACGACTTCCAGGCGCGCCGGCGCGGTGACGAGGAATTCGACCGTGGCCTTGTCGTATGGGTGATCAATCGAGGGGAACCATTGGCGCGCGCGGTCGGGCCAGTTGTCGCCGAAGACCGCGAAGTCGCCGAACTTGTTTTTGCGGATGATCAATCCGTCCGCCGGCCGCCCGTGGTATTTGACCGTGACTCGTCCCCGGTCGCCGCGACGGTAATCTCCCGATAGGGTGATGGTCAGCTTGCCGCCCGCATGTGTGAACTGCGCTTCGCGCCGATTTTCGGTAACACGGTCAACGGACAATCCCACAAAATCGAACCGAATCGTTTTCACGCCGTCCTGTCTGAAGTCGAAGAGGATTTCCGCCTCTGCCTGAATCTCGTCGCTCGCGTCTTTGATCGTCAGGCTCAGCCGGTAATGAATCACGTCGAGCCCCGCGTTGCGCGGGTAATCGTCGGCGACGGCGATCGAGACGCACTGTGTACACAGTAGCAGTGTGAAAACGAAGCGAAGGGATTTTTGCATGGCAATGTCAGCAATCATATTTAGGTTCCAGGTGTCAGGTATGAATCTGCGAAATCACTCTTTTACTGACACCTGACACCTGACACCTGACACCTAAATTATTTCGACTCCATCGCCGACCCGTGCGACGCCGCCTTTGATGATCCGACCAATCTGTCCGCATTGGCCGAAGAGCCGCTTCGGAAGGCGGTTGTCTATTTTCGTGATCGAGCGGCATGGTATGCGCGCCTCGGCGATCTCGATGACTGCCTCGCCTATGCGAAGTCGCGCGCCGGGTTTGAGAGAATCGAGGGCGATGTTTTCAGTGAAGAGGTTGGCGCTCAGGCCTCCGGCCGAGACTTCAAAGCCTTCGTTCTGTATCCCGCGCAGGGTTTCGGCGGCGAAGAGGCTGACCTGACGATCGGGATCGCGTCCCGCGTGGCTGTCGCCGCGTATCCCATGACCGGCGATCAATTCGGCGGATTCGACCGAAGTTTTGCCTTCGCCCTTCTGTGATCCGACGTATAATCCCGTCAATTTTCCAATCAAAGAATCCATACCGAGAGTGAGATAGACTTCAGTCTGTCCCGCGAAAATCAATAAGCCGCGAGGTCTTGAATAGCTTCGAGCACGTCGTCGATCTGCGGCAGGATGGCGTCTTCGACGTCGGGCGCGTAGGCCACGAAGCAATCTAGCGCGGCCACGCGTTTGACGGGGGCGTCGAGCTGGTCGAAGAGTTCGTCGGCGATGCGCGCAGCGATCTCCGCGCCATAACCCCACGAGACGCAATCTTCGTAAACGATGAGCGCGCGGTTGGTCTTCCTGACGCTGCGTTCGATCGCCCGCCAGTCATACGGGTTGAGACTGCGCAGGTCGATCACCTCAACGCTGATCTCTTCCTTGGCGGCCTGCTTGGCGGCGACGAGCGAACGTTGAACCAGGGCGCCGTAGGTGATGATCGTCAGGTCTGCGCCTTCGCGCACGACCCTGGCCTTGCCGAAGGGGATCATGAAATCAGGTCCTGGATATGGGCTCTTGTTGTAGGTCTGCCGATAGAGGTGTTTGTGTTCGAGGAAAAGCACCGGGTCGTCGCACCGGATGGCGGTGCGCAACAACCCGTTCGCGTCGAGCGCGTTTGACGGCATGACCACGCGCCATCCTGGGATCGAGGTGAACGTCGAGACTCCAGACTGGCTGTGATAGATCGCGCCGCCTTTCAGATAGCCGCCCACCGGAACGCGGACGACCATAGGGCATTTCCACCTGTTGTTCGAGCGCCACCGCAGCAGCGGCGCCTCGTCGCGCAGTTGCATGAACGCGGGCCAGATGTAATCGAAGAACTGTATTTCGGCTATGGGCTTCAGGCCCCGCGCGGCCATTCCTATGGAGCGGCCGATGACGTTGGCTTCGGCAAGCGGGGTGTTATAGACGCGGTCGCCGCCGAATCGGCGCTGCAAATTGGCAGTGACCTTGAAGACCCCCCCTTTGCCCTTGAGGCGGCTCAGATATTCGGCGCGGCTTGCGTCGGCCACGTCTTCGCCGAGCACGACGATACGCGGATTGCGCTCCATCTCTTCGTGCAGGCAGCGGTTGATCAGGTCCACCATCGTGCCTTCCCGGCCGTTCAAATGCGCCTGGTCTTCGGTGTCGAATTCGGGCGAGGTCGGATCGACGTCAGGCGAATAGACGTAGAGCATAGCCGATTCTTTCGGCGGCTGGGGACGGGCAAGCGCGCGCTCGGCGGCGTCGTTGACCTCGGCGTCGGCCTCGTCTTTGACCTTCTGCAACTCTTCTTCAGTCAGAAGGCCCTCGCGGATCAGCAGATCGCCGAGCCGCTTAATCGGGTCGCGGGCGGCCTCGTTGACGCGCTCCTCTTCGGGGCGGTAGAGCGTTTCGTCGTCCGATTGCGAATGCGAGTAAGGCCGGATGACGTGGGCGTGAACCAGCGCGGGGCCTCGGCGTTCGCGGGCGTATACGACGGCGCGGCTGAGCGTCTCGTAACTGGCCAGAAAGTCTGTCCCGTCGCACTCCTCGATATAGAGGCCAGGTAAAGAAGAGACCAGGCGCGAAATGCTCCCCCCGGCGGTCTGGACCTCCACGGGGACCGAGATCGCGTACCCGTTGTCTTCGATCAGGTACAAAACCGGCAGCTTCAGATTGCAGGCCGTGTTGAGCGATTCCCAGAATTCGCCTTCGCTGGTCGTGCCGTCGCCCGCCGAGACGTAAACGACCTCGTCGTGTTTGAAGTGGGCAGCGCGATCTTCGATCTCCTTGATCATCGAATAGCGGTAGCCCGCCTCGGCAGCGCCGACGGCCTGCAAAAACTGCGTGCCGGTAGCGGATGATCGCGAAAATATGTTGAGCTGGGGGTTGCTCCAGTGTGAAGGCATCTGACGGGCGCCCGAATTAGGGTCGTCTTCCGCCGCCACGGCGGCGAGCAATTGATCATAGGGCGTGATGCCCAGGCTCAAGACCAATGCGCGGTCGCGGTAGTAGGCGAAGAACCAGTCGTAGGCGGGCCGCAACAATAAGCCGGCGGCGGCCAGAACGGCCTCATGTCCCACACCATTGATCTGGAAAAAGGTCCGGTTCTGCCGCTTGAGCAACAATTCTTTATCGTCGATCCGGCGCGAAGCGTACATCGTTCGATACGCGCTGATGAGGGTCGCGGGGGCAAGCGCAAGACGACGTTCAAACATAAGATCTGGCGCCATAATTACGGAGGGTCTCCTTGTGCCGTGTCTTCAATATCTTATTTTATAGGGAGGCATACCTAATTCTGAACTTGATGGGTCAGTCTATACAACACGCGTTGCATTGTGCAAGCCGCATTCCGTGTGCGAACATTCGGATCAATTTGGTTGTTGGTCTTACCGAATGAATGTGATTTATAGGTTTTATAAAACCTATAAATCCCCTGTGAGGGCAGGCATGGGCGCATGCTCTCACAGGGGCTTTCCGGAGGAAGATGCAGATGAAGCTGAACGAAGAGCAAATCCAGGACGCCCTTTCCCGCATCGCGGATTGGGGGCGGGAAGGCGATTGGCTGACGCGCGATTTGAAATTCGATAATTTCAAAGGCGCGATAGAGTTTGTCAATCGCGTCGCCGATGAAGCCGAGGCCATGGATCACCATCCCGACATTCTGATACACGACTGGAACAAGGTCCGTCTGAGCGTGATGACTCACAGCGAAGGCGGATTGACCGAGAAGGATTTCAAGCTCGCCGAAAGGATTAACAGACTGGTTTAGAGCCATGCAGAACGCCTCGCATTCTTTCAGCGTTTTAAGCGCGAGAGGCGCCCCGGCGGTTCTGATCTCGGCCTGCGGCGCCATTGATCTTTTCAACATCGACGCGCCTGGCGCGCGTGGTTGACCGCGTGCGGGAGCTGCAGAACACGCTGGGCATCGTCGGGACGGTCTTTCTCTTTTACGGCTGCGTTACGCTGATCGCGGAAACGCGGCTGGCTGTGCGTTCAGTCAAATTCGAAATGGGTTCAGGCTGATGTTACGCGCGAAATATCAGGAACATCGCGCCGCCGAGACGGAGAAGGAAGGCGCCAGGCCAGGCGCCTCATTTCACCCTACCTGAACGATTCTCTTCAGTCGCTCCCGATGGGCGCGCATCTGCGTTACGAACTCATGGAATAGGTAATTTGCGTCGTGGGGCCCCGGCCCGGCTTCCGGATGGTACTGGACTGAAAAGATGGGCAGATTTTTGTGACGCATTCCTTCGAGGCATCCATCGTTGAGGTTGAAATGCGTCAGCTCGATCTCGTTCTGATTCAGGCTGTCCGGATCTACAGCGAAGCCGTGGTTGTGAGAGGTAATCTCGATGCGGCCGCTGCGCATGTTTTTGACGGGCTGATTCCCGCCGCGGTGGCCGAATTTGAGTTTGAAGGTGTCTCCGCCGAACGCCCGCCCGAGCAGTTGGTGTCCCAGACAGACGCCGAAGATCGGCGAGGCGCCGAGTAGCCGCCTGATTTCGGCGACGATTCCCGACAAAGCCGCGGGATCGCCGGGGCCGTTCGAAAGAAAGACGCCGTCCGGCGCTAATGAGATCACTTCGTCGGCCGACGTACGCGCGGGCACCACGGTCACTTCGCAGCCGACCGCCGCCAGGTAGCGCAGGATGTAATATTTCACTCCGAAGTCGTAAGCCACCACGCGAAACGACTCCTCGCCCGGCAGCAGCAGGCTTTGCTTGTGGCGCCGGAACTCGCCGACCGGATCGAGAGTCGCGGGTCGAGAGTCGCGAGCCGCGTCATCCATTTGACTCTCGATTTCCGCCCATCGGTACGGGCCGCCGCACGTCACTTCATCAACCAGGTTGCGTCCCACCATTTCTGGCGCGTTCCTGGCCTTCTCTATCACGCTCCCCTCGTCCGAATCGACCGAAGAGACGCAGGCGCGCATCGCGCCTTTCTCGCGTATGTGACGAACCAGGGCGCGCGTGTCGATCTCCGAAATTCCCACGATGCCGTAGCGCTTCAGATATTCATCAAGCGGCGATGAGGCGCGCCAATTTGAGACGACCTCGGACAGCTCGCGCACGACGAAGCCTTCGACGAACGGGCGGCGCGATTCGACGTCCTCTGGGTTCACTCCGTAATTGCCGATCTCTGGGTAGGTCATCGTCACGATCTGCCCGGCGTAAGACGGGTCGGTCAAAATCTCCTGGTAGCCGGTCATCGCTGTGTTGAAAACTATCTCGCCTGTCTTTTCGCCCTGAGCGCCCAACGCAGGCCCGCGAAAAGTCCGTCCGTCCTCTAGCGCCAAAATCGCCTCTTTAGTCATCTCTTCTCCGAGTTGTCGAGGATGGAGGATCAAAGATCGAGGATGGAGGATCGAAGATCGAGGATGGAATAGATGACGCGATCTTCGATCCTCCATCCTCGTTCTTCACCGTCTCTCTCTCAAAAAATTCTCCGCCAGATTCATCCATCGCCGGTCGAAGCGGTATTTGTAAGCCGGGGCGGTTCGCACCGACTCCACACAGTTTTGCATCTCCTGCGCCGCTTCGCTTTCGCGCCCCAGTTTATAAAGCGTCATGCCACGCCAGTAACGCGCCTCGGCGTCTGAGGGGCGTTTGCCCAAAAACTTGTCGAACATTTCTAGCGCGTCCTGGAACTGCCCGGCGTCGTAATAGACCAGGCCGGTCTCGCGCCAGACTTCATTCTGGCTGTGCGCCGAGTCCAGTTGCACGACATGTTCGAAATGCCGGATCGCTTCGTTCAAACGACCTTGCTGGCGCGCGATTCGCCCGAGTTGGTAATGGGCGTCGACTTCCTGTGGGTCGATCTCCGCCGCGCGTTGAAACGACGCAACGGCCGCGTCCTGTTCGCCGCGCTTCTGGTAGATCAATCCCAACTGGTAATGCGCCGAGGCGTCAGCCGGATTGAGCGTCGCCGCCTCCAGGTTCTGTTTGAACGCCTGCCGCGAGCGCGTCGCGCCGATGAATTCGTCGATCCTGTCCCGCAATAAGAACAGCAGCAACAGCAGCAGGAAAGGCGACGCGCAAATGAAGTTCGCCGCAGTCGCCAGAAGAAAAACGGCCGGCAGCGAGAGGAATGAGATCAAGGTCGTCACCGCGGCGGCGGCCCATCCAACGCGAAATGAGATTCCGATGGTGATCGTCATCAGCGCCGCGAAGATCGGCAGCGGCATCACTAGCAACAGGACTATGTAGCCGGATACTACATCGCCCTCCAAGATCCCGCTTTGCAATCCGATCAAAATCGCGGCGGGGAGCGTGACCACCTGAGAGCCTGCCAGTGAGAGAAGCGAGCAGGAGACCACTCCCGCGTACTCTTCGCGGAGCACCAGGGAAAAACCGGCGCGCCGCTCGAAGAGGTTGGCGATCAGGATCGCAAAGGGCACGTAGACGACGGCGACGAAAAGCACCACCATTACCGCCCTCGTCGCCGCGCCCGACAGCATCCCTGAAAGCGTCCGGAATCCTGAACCAAATTCGTCGCCGATCAGATCGTCGCTCAAACGTCCTCCCTGCGCGTAAAGGGTCAACGGCGGCGCGACGACCCAATAAAGAAAGGTCATCAGCCAGGCGGCGGAGACGGCGAAGGCTACCGGGGCGCGATCGCGAAGCCGCTGGACGGCGGTCATCGGCCGCCACAGCAGCCCAAACAGAAGACTAAGATTGACGAGCATAGGTTATTCGATCGCGCCGACTCGCTCGATCGGCGTGAACGGGTAATAGCGGAAGATGGCCTTGCCGTAGATGTATTTTTCGGGAACCAGCCCCCAGTAACGGCTGTCGCTGCTGTTGCGCCGGTTGTCTCCCATCACGAAATAATGGTGTTCCTTGACGTGAACCGACCCGGGCATCGAATCTGACGAAATGTATTCCGAGTCCAAATACGGCTCGTCGATCTGCATGCCGTTGATGTAGAGCTTGCCGTTCTCGACGTTGACCTCTTCGCCGGGCAACCCGACCACGCGCTTGATGTAAGACTTGGACGGATCGTCCGGGTAGAGAAGCACGACAATATCACCCCGTTTGATAGGCTCTTTGTCGCCGATCCATTCGCGTAGCGGGTAGATGAACTTGTTGACGAAGATGCGGTCCTGATCGTGGAGTTTGGGCATCATGCTCTGACCTTCGACCCGCACCGGTTGTACAACAAAACCTACGATCAGTATGGCGATCACGCCGGCGAAGATCACGTCGCGCAGCAACGAACGCAACTCGCCCCACAGATCACCCGAATCGGAGCCGGCGACCCGCGTGGATGAAATGTCTTCGATTATTCTGATGTCGTTGTCGTCATCGGGCGCGATGCCCACAAACTTGTCTCTTTTCATAAACCGCTACCTGACAACACCTTATTCCAGACTGATCGGAAAGATATTACGGCGCCTCAGGCTTGTCAACGAAGGCGTATTTGGGCGGCGCGGCCCCACTCCCACTCCCACCCTGAGGCCTACGGCGCGATCGGCGTCAATGCGTGATCGTCCCTTGCAGCGAAGTGTCAATCTCAGTTTTCAACCCCTGACCGAACAAAAACGATTCCATATTGTCGATCAGAAACTGTTGGTGCTCCGGGTTGATCGTGCTCAAGCCGTAATGGTTTATTAGTTGGTTCTGGGTCATCAGCCAGCCTTTCCAGCAACTCTGGCAAATCTGCTCGTGAATCCTCTTGCCCAGCGCGTTGCCGAACGGCGGCTTCTCAAGGCGAGGCAATTTCTGCTCGCAGCGGGCGCATTTGATGACTTCTGCCATTTCTTCCTCCTGCAATTCGGATTTTGATTGAGTCCTCATTATCCGGTAAAGGAGACGGGGCGACAAGGAGACGGGGCGACGGGGCGATATCGTCAGTAATTC
>DATEMG010000186.1:0-12689 GCA_035275805.1 Blastocatellia bacterium | reverse complement strand
CATTATGGACAGGCTCGACGAGCTAATCGCGCAGGGAGTGGAACTGAAAAATATGGACACGGGCGAGCCGCTCTCGCTGATTCGTGACCGGGTGGCGAGCGCGAACGTCTATTTCGGCGCAGCCCCTATCGCCGAAGCTTTGAAACAGGGCGCGCAGATCGTCGTCACGGGACGCTGCACCGACACCGGGTTGACGCTCGGCCCGATGATCCACGAATTCGGCTGGAAGCTCGACGATTGGGACAAGATCGCCGCCGGGACGATCGCCGGCCACATTATCGAATGCGGCGCGCAAACCACGGGCGGCAATTGCCAGGTCGATTGGCGAACGATCCCCGATTTCTGGGACATCGGCTACCCGATCGTCGAGGCCGGCGATGACGGAAACTTCGCAGTCACCAAACACCAGGGGACCGGCGGGCGAATCACCGTAGCAGGCGTCACAGAGCAGTTGATGTACGAGATGGGAGATCCGAAAAATTACATCACCCCGGACGGCGTCGCCGATTTCACGACGATCAGCCTGGAGCAGGCCGGCGAAGACCGCGTGCGCGTTTCCGGCGTCAGAGGCCGCCCGGCGACCGATCAATACAAGGTCTCGATCAGTTTCGTCGACGGGTTCAAGGCCTCGGGCGGATTGGTCTACGCCTGGCCCGACGCTTATGCGAAGGCCAGGGCCGCCGACGCGATGTTGAGAAAGCGGCTCGATATGTTGGGATTGAAATTCGACGAGATTCTCTCGCAGTTCCTCGGAGTCAACGCCACGCACGAAGGCTTGGGAGGAGAGCCTTCGCCCGACATCGCCGAAGTTATGCTGCGCGTCGGTGTGCGGTCGAAGGACAAGGCGGCGGTCGAACGGTTCACGAAAGAGATCGCCCCGCTCGCTCTCAGCGGCCCGCCGACAGTCACTGGATTCGGCGGCGGTCGCCCGAAGGTCGAAGAGGTCGTGGCTTACTGGCCCGCGCTGATTCCGAAATCAGCGGTCGCGCCTGAGGTCGAGGTAACCATTATCTAGATCAGATTTCAGATCAGTCTACGGATTTTTTCTTCGTCGCGGAGCGACGGTTGAGCTTAGGCCGGCGTTTCAACGCCGGTTGAGGGGCGAATGATTATCCAGTCGCGGAGCGACGGTTGAGATTGTTGTGAGTTCGTCGCTACATTCAACTTTTCTTCGCATCCTTCAACCGTCGCTCCGCGACTAGGGAGTTCTCCCACACTCGACACCGGCGTTAAAACGCCCGGCCTAAGCTCAATCGTCGCTCCGCGACTAAGAAGAAGAAGCGCGGATTATCGCGAACTGACTGCCCGCCGCACATTACCTCCCGCCAGATATTTTTCCACCCATGCGAACTCGCGCCGCATCTTGTCCAACTGGTAACTCGGCGTGAGTAGGCCGTGGCCTTGATCGGGATAAATGACCAGTTGCGTCGTCACTCCCAAGCGCTTCAACGTGCGATATGATTCGAGCGATTGGCCCAGCGGTACGCGTTCGTCTTTTTCGCCGTGGAAGATCAATGCGGGCGTTTTGACGTTGGTCAGGTAATTGAGCGGCGATTGTTCTTCGAA
This sequence comes from Blastocatellia bacterium, assembly GCA_035275805.1. GTDB lineage: Bacteria > Acidobacteriota > Blastocatellia > RBC074 > RBC074 > JAJVID01. The sequence goes on along the minus strand of DATEMG010000186.1, from coordinate 11,123 downwards.
CATCTTGCGCGCCTCCCAGGGCGTCCCGCCGTGCAACCGTTCGCGCTGTTGGACGATGTCGGCGTTCCCCCAGTACGACACGGCGTTCGACAGGCCCGCGCCGTAGGCCGCGCATTTGAAGCGGTCGGTGTGGCCGATGATCCAGGCCGACATGTAACCGCCGTAGCTCCACCCGGCGACAGCCAGGCGGCTCTCGTCAACGAGACCGAGTTTGATCAGGTGATCGACGCCGCTCAGGATGTCCTCGTAATCGACCTTGCCCACGAGCCTGGCGTTCGACCGGGCGAAGGTCGCGCCGTAATTGGACGAGCCTCGAAAATTGGGCATGAAGACGGCGTACCCCGCGCCCGCGTAAACCTGCGGGAACGCGCTCCAGCTCGCGTTGAAGACTTTTGTGTAGGCGCCTTCCGGTCCGCCATGAATATATGTCAGCAACGGGTAGCGCGCGCCGGTTTGATAACCGACCGGATAGACCAGTAGCCCTTCGACCTCGGTCCCGTCGTTTGAATTCCATTTGACGGCATCGACCTGTCCGAGCGTCAACGATTCGATCTGCGGGTTCAATCGCGTCAGCAAAATCGGGATCATGTTGCGGGCGTTGAGCAGCGCTACTTCCGTCGGCATTCGCGGGTTTTCGTGGATGTATGCGATGTTCATTCCGTCGATGGTCATCGAGAATCCGGTCGTAACGCCTTCGTTGCGCGTCATCAACGTCGGCGAGGGCGAGGGCTCGTCGACACGCATCGAGTAAAGGCTGCCGCTCACCCCCAGCGCGGCCAGGAAGATTACGCGCTGCGAATCGAAGACCCAGCGGTAAGAGCTGATGTATCCGTCGAAGGTCTGCGCGAGCGCGCGCGGCTCGCCGCCCGTCGCGGCCACGATGTGAATGCGCTCCGGCCCCACGTTCACGTCGCCGTCGGCGCGCGCCAGGTAGGAAATCCAACGGCCGTCCGGCGAAAATCGCGGCTGATTCTCGGCGCCTCCGCCTTTCGTAATCTGCTTCCATTGGGCGGCGCCGTAAGGCGCGTTCTGCAAACTCGCGGGCGCGACGAAAACCTCGGTCGTATCGTTGTCCATCAGCTTAGGCGTCGCGCGCGCCGTGAGGACGATCTGAGACCCGTCGAATGACCAGTTGAAAGCGGCCACGTGGCGCGAGCCTTTGGTCAACGGCTTTATCTCCCCCGAAGACACATTGACGACCCACAACTGGGCGGAACGGTGATCTTCGTCGACTACGACCGGAGGTTTGGTCCTGAACCTCTCTCGCGCCTCATCGGCGATGAACGCGATGAGCCGGCCGTCGGGCGACCACTCGAAACTTTGAATCGGCGCCTTGTGCGAGGTCAGTTGAACAGGCTCGCCGCCGAGGGGGTTGAGCAGGAATATTTGCGCGCCGGCTTCGGCGTCCCGCTCCGACAAAAAAGCTATACGGCGCGCGTCGGGTGACCAGCGCGGCGAATCGTCGCGCCTCGGGTGCGAGGTCATACGAATTGCCTGCCGCAGCTCGTCTACAAGCCAGACGTCGGAATTGAAGCGGTCGTTCTCGCGGTCCCATGAGTTGACGACGAACGCGACGCGGCGACCGTCGGGCGACATCTGGGCGTCGCTGGCGCGGTTGAGCGAGACGACGTCCTCGGGAGTCATCGGTCGCTTCGCTTGCGCGTGAGCGACGATTACAAGGAGAAGCTGGACAAAAAAGATAGGGAAAATTCTGCTCATATTCTTCATCTTCAATTCGATCACGTTATTAATAATGCGGACTCGCGCATTGTACGCGGCCCACGGACTAATGCAATGCCTGCGCAGCGATCGCGGTTCGCTCACTTCAAGCGGAATTACCCGAAACGGCGCCGCGGCCCCGCGGGCTGAAAAAATCCCGTTGACATCAACGTATTTATACGTTATCGTCCGCGCCAACGTATAAATACGTTGATCATCAAAACAAAAAGACAGCACTCGGCGCGCCGGTGAAGGCAGGCGCCGAAAATGGAGAAAAGAGATGAATGCTCCGACTGATTGGCTCATCACGACCGCTGGCCAGGGCGCGGCGGGTCTGCTGGGATGGAGTTGGCGTTCATTTCCCACAAACAAATGCTAAAAAGGAGTATTGAGATGATTCTCAATAATGATCGAACGCGCGTGGTCGCGCAGCAATGGAGATTTTTGCTTCTGACGGTGGGATTGATCGCTTTCGTCATCTGGCTGTTGCTTCCCGGAAGTAACCTAAAGTCCGGGCTGGCGCAGCGTCAGGCTGAGAAAGGCGCGTCCAAACCCGTTGATACGCTCCCTCCAAAAGCGCAGGCGGTGAAAGACATCGGCGACCGCCAGGGCTATGACGGGCTGGTTCAGACGGCTTTGACCGATCCTGAACTCGGCCGCGATGCGCTATCGCGGCTCGTCTTCTTTGATCGTGACAAGAACTCCGGCGCGCTGGTAAAACTTTTTCAGCAGAGTAGCGACCCGATAGTCAAGGAGATCGTCATTCACAGCCTGGGCAGAAGGGCTGATGTCGAGCGTTTGAGCGCCATTGCTCAAGCCGACCCGTCTCCCGAATTCCGCCAGTTGGCTTCGAGTGTGCTCAGATGGCTGCACGAGGGCGACGGCGCCAATGAGATCAAGCGCCGCGAGGAGTTAGCCATTCAAGCTCGGATTTCCCGGCGGGACGACCGGCCGCCTCCGCCCCCTCCGTCCAAAGCGAGCCTGGCAGTCTCAATCGACGCGGAACCACAACCACGGTCCGATCAGGCAGACAATCGATATGGGTTTGCGCTGATACGTGAGGTCGTCTACGCGCAATTGCGCCGCGACCCAGCGGTCCTCGAGCGCATCCTGGCTGATGATTACATCGGGACCGATTCCACTGGCGCCGTCTACGACAGGGCGCAAGAAATAGCCGGGGGCAGAGGTTTCGATTCGGCCGCCAGAAGATTCGAATTTGACAACTACGGCTCCAGCGGGGATGGAGAGATATCTATCATCCAAGTCCTCGGCTCGGTTTATTCCCAGGCGGGCGGCGGGCCGCTCGCGCAATATCGTTACACCATCAGCCTCGGCAAACGACAGGGACAAATGAAAGTGGTGGCGATCCATATCAGCCCCAGGCGGTAACAAGGAGAGACGAACTATGCCGAGACAAGCTTCAAAGACATTCACCGATAAAGAACTGGAGATCATGCGCGTGATCTGGGAACGCGGCGAGGCGACAGCCAAAGAGATTCAGGAGACCTTGCCCGGCGAGCGCCACTACAACAGCGTGCTCACGATCATCCGTGTGCTTGAACGCAAAGGTCACCTGATCCATCGCGCCGAGGGCAAAGCGCATATCTACCGCGCCAAAGCCAAAGCGGAGAAAGCCCAGCGGCGTGTGATGAGCCATTTGATCGAACAGCTCTTCGGCGGATCGGCGGCGGCGATGGTCTTGCACCTTGTCGAAACCGGCGATCTAACCGAAGAAGACTTGAGCGAGGTCCGCGAGCAGATGGCCGCTCGCGCGCAGGCGGGCAAAACGGCGGCGGCCAAACCCAAAAAAGGAGGAAAGAAATGAACATGCTGACCAACCCGTTTGTCACGGCTTCGGCGAAAGGCGCGGCGTGGCTGCTCGTGTGGAGTTGGCAGTCCGCAGTTTTGATCGCCTGCGTTTGGGCGGGGTTGAAAATCTTCCGCGTCAAATCGCCTGCGCTGCGCCATCAGGTCTGGCTCTTCGCCCTGATCGCCGTCGCCGCGATGCCGATCCTGGGCGGCGTTGTTCAAAACCTCCCTCTGCCGCAACCGAGCCATAGAGCGCTGAGTTACGCCGTCGAACTTCCACGGATCGTCGTCACGAACGCCGCCGCGCCCGTCGTTCAAAACATGTCTCCGGCGGCGCCCGCCAGGCCTTCGAGCAAACAGCCAATTATTTTGGGCGCGCTGTTCGCACTATGGTTTGCGGGCGCGCTCGTCTTCGTCGTGAAGGCCACGATCAATGTCGGAAGGTTACGTCGCCTGAGGGCCGGCGCGCGCCGCGCTTCCCTGGCCGATCTCGATTGCGACGAATGCGATTGCGAGGCGTTGCGAAACGGCAAAGTGGGACTTGCGCTTTCTGACGAAATTCGCTCGCCGATTCTGCTCGGCGTGTTGCGCCCGATAATCCTCTTCCCCGCCGACATCGCCGCCTGGACGTCTCCGGCAGAGCGATGCGCGATGTTGCGGCACGAACTGGCGCACGTCGCGCGTCGGGATCATTACGCCAATCTCTTTCAAACCGTCCTCGGCGTCGTCTTCTTTTTCCATCCGCTGGCGCGTTACGCCTGCCGGCAATTGACCGTGGAACGAGAGATAGCTTGCGACGATCACGTAGTCGGATCGGGCGCCGAGGCCGAGACCTACGCCGAGAGCATTATCAAAGCCGCCGAGCGGAGCATTGGGGCGCCACGCGGCGCACACCAACTCGCGCTCTTTTCCGCTAGACATATTCTCGAAAGGAGGATCGGCATGATTTTGAACAAGGACCGCACGCGTGTAATTGCGCGGAAATGGAAGTATTTGATTCTATCGTCAGCTTTAATCGCCTCAGTCGCCTGGATGCTCGTCCCCGAAAGATTGACCAAATCGGGACTGGCGCAAAAACAACCCGACAACACAAGAGGCAAACTACAACTTGTGAAATCTCTGGGCGAAGGCAATGCCTTTGACGATTTGATAGAGATGGCTGTGCGAAATCCTGACGCGGAGATGCGCCGGTTGGCGGCAATTCAACTCATGGGATTAGAAGGCGACGGCAGCGCAGACGCGATGTTCGAACTCTATAACAAGAGCGGCGACCCGGAAGTCAAAGGGATGGTGATTGACGCGCTCGCGTGGATAAGTGACATCGAGCCGTTGACGAAAATCGCTTTGTCCGATCCGTCTCCCGATTTTCGTCTCCGGGCATTGTGGAGAATCAAATGGCTGAAAGAGACCAGCGAGAGCGCAGATGTCAAAACCTGGGATGTCTCATCTCTTCAGGATCAACTGAACGATTTATCACAGGACCCGCCGCCGCCGCCGCCACCACCGCCGCCGCCGCCGTCGCCCGTTGAGATGACCGTTGAGGCTGACAAAGCGCTCACGCCTTTACGCTGGCACAAGGACAGTGATTCGGTCTTCGCCCTGCTGCGCGAAATCGCCTACGCCAGTATGCGCCGCGACACCGCATTCTTTGAAAGAGTTCTCGACGAGGATTACGTCGGTGTCGGGCCTGACGGCGCAACCAGGAACAAGGCCGAGGAGATTGCGGAAGTCAAAAGGCTCGATTCGATAAAGAAATTCGAGTTTGATGGTCTGCGTGTTTCCGGAAATGATGATATGGCCTTCGCCACTTTCCTTGCGACGGTGCATTTCCAGACCAACGGCCAGGATTCAACCGCGCAGTACCACTACACGGTAAATTTCACCAAGAAAGATATCCCGCTCGACGCCAAGGTCGAGGCCGAACTCAACGCGCTTCCGTTTCGCGCTCTACAATCATGTCTGAAATGCCACTCAGGAGAGATGCTGTACAAGCTGCCGATGGCGAAGGTGAAGGAGAAGGAGAATATGATGGTCAAGGAGATTGACATGACGATGGCGAAGGAGAAGAGGCCGGTCGAAGTCGAACTCAGTCCAGACGGCTCTCCCGCCTTCAACCATGTTGACCTCATCCCTCAGAGGCAATTGAAGATTGCGGCGATTCATATGAGTCGCAAGCAATAACTACAGCGCCATACATGCGTTCGAACACGTCGCCATCTGCAGGTAGATTGCGGCGTGGGCTCAGGCGAGCAAAACGGCGCCAGCTGCATATCGAAAAAAGGAGGAAAGGCAATGAACACCCTGATCAACCCGTTTGTCGCGGCTTCGGCCGAAGGCGCGGCGTGGCTGCTCGTGTGGAGTTGGCAGGCCGCTGTTTTGCTCGCCTGCGTTTGGGCGGGGTTGAAAATCTTCCGCGTCAAATCGCCCGCGCTGCGCCATCAGGTCTGGCTCTTCGCCCTGATCGCCGTCGCCGCAACGCCGATTCTGAGCGGAGTTGTTCGAAACCTGCCTCTGCCTCAACCAAACAACAAAGCGTTGAGTTACGCGGTCGAACTTCCAAGGATCGTCATCGCGAACGAGGCCGCGCCGGCGGTTCAAAACCTGTTCCCTGCCACGAGCGTCAAGCCTTCGGTCAAGAAACCGATTATTTTGAGCTTGTCATTCGCCCTGTGGCTTTGGGGCATGTCCGCCTTTGTCGCGAACGCCGCGATCAATGGCGTCAGGCTACGTCGCCTGAGGGCTGGCGCGCGTTGCGTTTCTCTTGCCGATCTCGATTGCGACGAATGCGATTGCGAGGCTCTGCGCGCCGGTAAGATAAGCCTCGCGCTTTCGGACGAAATTCGCTCGCCGATTCTGCTCGGCGTGTTGCGCCCGATAATCCTCTTCCCCACCGACATCGCCGCCTGGACATCTCCGGCGGAGCGATGCGCGATGTTGCGGCACGAACTTGCGCACGTCGCGCGGCGGGATCATTACGTCAACCTCTTTCAAACCATCCTCAGCGCCGTGTTCTTTTTCCACCCGCTGGCGCGCTACGCCAGCCGACAATTGATGTTGGAGAGAGAGATGGCCTGCGATGATCACGTAGTCGGATCGGGAGCCGAGGCCGAGACCTACGCCGAGAGCATCATCAAAGCAGCTGAGCGCAGCATTGGGGCGCCAAGTGGCGCACACCAGCTTGCGCTCTTTTCACCCAGACTAATTCTCGAAAGGAGGATCGAGATGATTTTGAACAAGGATCGCGCGCGTATGATCGCGCATCAATGGCGTTATCTGGTTTTGTCCGCAGCCCTGATCGCCGCCGTAAGCCTTCTGTTGATTTCAAACCACATGGGCAAAATCGTGGCGCAACCGGCTGGCGCCAAAAGCGACGAACAGATTCTGATCGCGATGGTTCGCCAGGTGGCGGAAGGGGGTCCGCGTCAGATTTTGCTTGGAGGCCTTCCCCAGAATCCCTACCTCGACCTTAAGAATTTTGCTGGGGATCCCGGCGAAGATATGTTGCCGAAGCTCTACGGTTTCGCGCATAAGAATTTGGCTATCACGAGAATTGATGTCGATGATTTTCACGTAAAAATCAACGGCGCCGAGGCGACAGTAGGTTTTCTCGGCACGATCTATTTAAAAAACCGTGTTCGCGGCGAAGAGAACAGCGTCGCCGACCGATACGTGGTTGATATGGTAAAGGTGAACGGACAATGGCAGGCTGTTCTGCCACCTCCCCCGCCTCCGCCGCCTCCGAGGCCGGCAGACGGCGTCCAAAATGACGACCCGCCGCCACCACCGCCGCCTCCGCCTTCACAAAGGCGATCCGAGGAGCAGACTTTACTGGCGCTGATACAGGAGGCAGCCAATTCGAACATAGCTCGCGACACATCTGTTTTTGAACGACTGCTTGCCGACGATTACATTGGAACCGGGCCGGATGGTCGGGTAGAAAATAAGGCCCAGGCAATCGCCGAAGTCAAAAGGCAAGATATAACATACACAAAGATCGAGATTGATGATTTCCGCGCTCGAATCGATGGCAATTCGGCAGTCACGAACTTCCTCGGCACAGTCTTTTTCAAAGCTCAGGGCGAAGACTCCAGTGTGCAATACCGCTACACCTGCAGTTTTGTTAAACGGGATGGCCGCTGGTTGATAATCGCCATTCACATGAGCGGCAACCGATAGCGCCCGCGCCGTCCGGCCCTGAAATGAAAAGGCAGGCTACCTTTCGATGGCGGCCTGCCTTTTTGATTTGTCATTGCGTTTCCCGAAGCGACAGCGGTTTTATAGCGGTTTGCAATTGCGTGTACGGTGTGGGGCGATTTGTTTAATCGCCCTGAAAGAAGCGCGAGTAAACAACTCGCCCCACACTCCCGTTCTATTTCTCCGCCAGCTTCCTCCCAGCGTTCAACTGATCGAAATTCAGAATCGCATTGAAGACCAGGAAGTAGCTGCCATGCGTCTCGCCGCGCCAGAAGGGGTTGTTCGAGAAGAGCAGCACATGCCCCTGCTCGTAGGGGACGTCGATCACCGCCGCGTGCTGCGCGATTTCGTTTCCGGCTTCGAGCAGCCCTGAGACCAGCAATTCGCGTGAGTCGGCGTAGCGCAGAATCACGCGGGGCCGCGCCGACGGAGGTATGACGAAGACGCCGTTGCGGAGTTGTTCGGCCGTCAAGGGAGTCGCTTCCCAGGCTTCCGCTTTCGGCTCTTCGGGTATTTCAACCGGCGGGCGATTTTGAGGCGTATCGGGGTCGTCCGGAGCGCCACGGCCCGTAGAGCGATCACTATCCGCCGGCGCGCGCCTTCCGCCTCTGCCGCCCACGGTGTTGCTCAGGTTAAAGATGGGGCCGTTGGCGCAAAAGATCGCCAGATTATCGCGGTAGCCATAAGCGACGGGGCTTGCGTCGTCAACCATCTTCGAGCGCAGCACGCTGCCCGTGACGCGCAACCTCTGCGGCGGCGCGATTGAAACGCCGGGCGTGAATCCGAACGTTGCCGCGAAGTTCGACGTGTCTTCAGCCACGATCAGCAATCCGCCGCGGCGCGCGAAGTTCTGCAGGTTCTGCAAACCGCCCCACCCGAGTCCCGGACGCATGTCGTCGGTCTCGTCGATGCCGCCCAGATTGGGCGTTAATTCGGTCTTCCTCCAGGGCAGCGGGTTGCCGAACATCGGCATGCCGCTGACGATCTGCTGCGGGTTGGCGCGACCCACGGGCGCGAAGATGATCACGTCGTATTTGGCGTTGAGGTTGTCGTCTTTGGCCACGTCCTGCGTGCTGATGTAATTGTAGGGGACTTTGTAGCGGTCGAACTCCAACCGCCACCAGCCTTCGTCCTGCGTGCTTAGCCAGGTGTGCAGTATGGCGACGCGCGCGGCCTTGATCGGGTGCCTATTGACGGATGGCGCCGCGTCGGTCGCGTAAATCTTCAAGCCGAGTTCCGCGGCCGCGCGATCGAGTTCGCTCCGATTGACGCTGCGAATCACGAACGAGCCGCGATTGAATTTTGTCCCGGCGGCTTCGAACGGCTCCTCTGCTGTTTCGAACTGCGCGTCTTTGAAGCGATAGCGCAGAGTGGCGAGCGCGTTGTCGGCGTTATGATTGACAAGGAAGACGGAGCCATTGCCATTCACCCCGCCCGCCGCCTTTACTTCACCGCTGACCTTCTCCATCGTGGCGTCGAGCGCCTTAACATCAATCACGCGGACGACCTGCACATTACCCAGCTCACCGAACGTCCAGGCGGTGTCGTCGTAAATGTTGCGCTGCGGATCGTTCGGCGCCCAGTACTGCAGATCGAGCATCATGTCGGCGATGCGGCTGTAGGGCTGATCCATCCTGACTAAGTAGCTCCCCGCCGGGAACGTGCGCGTGTTCGTATCCTTTTTCTCCTGCCCCCCGTTCCCGTCGCCGCCGTTTCCGTCGTCCGAAGCTCTCGTCTCAACCGCGGCAGGCCGCGCGGGCCTCTTCTTCGAGGGCATAGTCACGGTGAACTCGGCGGTAGCGCGGTGAATCTCACAGCCCTGCATTTGCAGCAGGCGCAGCAATTCGGCCTGCCCGCCGGGGCGCGGGTCGTCGCCCGGGAAGACGTAAGCGGCCGGGCCTGCGGTCTTCGGCTTCAGAATCGAATTCTTGCTCTTGGTGTAGAAATTGCGCAGGAAGTATTTGCCGTTGGTCGCGAAGTGGCCGAGCGAGACGAGCAGGCCGGTCTGCTGATAGTTGTTGTTGTTGCGCTGCGACCATTTCGCTCTGGGCAACGGAGGGTTCTGCCTGTACCAGGTGCGCGAATATTCCGACGGCGAGAGCGTGCGTTCGACCGTGTCGGCGCCCGCGTTGCCGAATGTTTCGTAAAGGCGGCTGATGCCGTTGTGCGACGCGGCGATGAACATCAGGTAGCTCGGCGACCAGGTGTCGAAGGTCCCGTGAGTGAAGACGCCGGGCATCCCGAATTTGGTCATCTCTCCGACGTTGTACCATCCGATCAAGTGCCATTCGTCGGCCAGGATCGGGTCGATCCACGCGTTGTAGGGCTGATCGCCGACGGTATTGTCGTAAAGATAAGGCACCGATTCGTGCAGGTCGTGGAGCACCTGCGCCTTCCACCCGATGAAGGTGTTCAGCACGTTCCGCGTCAATTGCAGCGACAAGGCCATCGCGTCGCGGTTATTGTCGTGCGCGACGTATTTGCCCCAGTAGATCAGCCCCGGCCAATTCTTGCCAGGGTTGGCCAGATGCCACCTGTAGACGTCGACCTGGCGGTCACGCCCGTCGACTTCGACGACCGGCGTGATGAGGGTGATCAGATTGTCGCGAATCTGTTTGACGTACGGACTCTCGTCGACGGCCAGCCGGTACGCCAGTTCCATCAGCGCCGTCGGCGAACCGGTTTCGGGCGAATGGATCGTGCCGGTGATGTAATAAACCGGGACCGAAGCGGCGATGATCTTCTCCGCTTCGTCGTCGTTCAGGTTGATCGCGCGCGGGTCGGCCAGCTTCGCCAACTGAGCGCGGTTCGCTTCGACCTTGGCGATGTTGGCCTCGGAGCTGACCGCCACGGCGATCATCTCGCGCCCCTCTTCGGTCTTGCCGATTGAATAGACTTTGACGCGCGGACTGGAAGATTCGAGCATCCGCATGTAGCGATAAACTTCGTGTGAATAGGGCAGAATGCCAGGCGCGCCCGCCACGTCGCCGAGCACGGCCTTCGGCGTCGGGACTTTCGACGACGCGGGCAGGTAATCGGTGAGCGGCGAATTGAAGAAGGTCTCGGTCGTGTATTCGCGTATCTTCTTTGTGTATTCCTCGTCGATGGCCACTTTCGGATCGCGTCCCGGCTTGATCTGGACGGCGGTTTGAGCGGAGACAGTGAGCGAAGCGGAATTGAGATAGCAGACAAGCAATGCAAAGCAAAAGGCAAAAGATTTTTTGATCATCCTGGTCCTCGATATCAGGTCAGTAACGCGAGCGGTAGCGAGCGTGACTTCTGATCAGCGCCGCGCTCGCTACCGCTCGCGGTACTGATTGTGAGCTATTCGCTGATGTGATAATCGGAATTCCATTCAGGGAGTGGGCGAATGTCACGGGCCCTCGTATTGAATCCCGAGC
>DATEMG010000185.1:0-7610 GCA_035275805.1 Blastocatellia bacterium | reverse complement strand
GAGTTAGGATGAATTGCAGAGCGCGGACTTTGCGCTTCTGACTCTGTTGTTGCGCCTGCACGATTCGTCGTTGCAAATGGTGCACGTTGCGGTTGACTCGCTTCCAGTTGATGGAGTGCCAGTCAGTTTGCGGACGCAGGCTCGCGGCGGCAGCTTTACGGGCTGCCTCAGGTTCTCGGCGAATTCCTGTTTCTTGCATCATCGTCAAAGTGTTTCGTGCCGAAGGACCACGCGGAAGTCAGCGCGGTTACCCGTGCCGTAAAACGGCTATCCTGATCGTTACAATCGGGCGTTTGCTTTCTCCGCAATCGTTTACCCGGCCTCCCATCAGCGTTCCTTGCGGTCAGCTTTCCGCCTGGGAGCGGAGAAGGTCGGGCTTACCACGTTCCTTATCAATCACTAGATCGGTTAGGTCTCGCCTCGACACCGGTGGTCATTAAAGTCCACGATGCAGAATGGCGAAGTCTGCATTCCGACCACTTACCATTTTGGTCACAGCGTGACAGCCTCTTGCGCTGCTTGTTCAATCACGGTGCGTGAACTGCGATTCAGATATCTTGACCGTACGATCTATTCCTAGCTCCCGACCGCCTTGAGGCTGGCAGTCGCAGTCAAATCCTCGCGGTTTGACTGCCATCACGAAGATGGGGCTACATTGTTCCGGCAGCTCCGCACTAGATCGTTGCCAATCCGGCACGTGCCGGTAGGAAACCACTGGTGGAACAGCGGGTGAAGATCCATAAATTGAACTTCACAGTAGTTGATAAAGCTTCGTGTCGCACTCGCCATTTGAACGGATTGGATTTGGTCAGAGCAACCCCCGCTGATAATGGAATTGGGCCAGTCTACCAGCGTTGAGGACCGGGCGCCTGGTTTATTTGCAACAGAGCCAGCGAGTCTTCCGTCGACAACGGCTTATGTCTGCCGACGGCGCCGCCCCAGCGCAGCGTCAGACGTAGACGGGCGCCGTCCCTGAGTTCCGCCACGTTGCGCAGCCCTTGCAGCGGGACGGAAGATGAAAGCTGGAGGTCGAGATGAGGACGGGCGACGCTATGTATGGACAGGCCGCCGCTGCGCGCTCCGACTTGCCCCCCGCCGCGAGGCTCGACCTCGATCCTCAGTCTCACGCCGCCCTGGAGCGTTTCCACTGAGCGCAACAACTCGCAGCGCCCGGCGGCGGCGTCCTCCGTCAGATCGGCGCCCTGCCGCAGCGTCAGCGCATCCGTTAAACGTACCAACCCCGTCGCGCTGCGCATTTCAGTCACCAGCACGGCGGTGTCAGGTTCGTAAAACTGTCGCGATTCGATCAGTTCTTCAGGCGCGACGGTGAAAGCGCCGCCGCGTTGCGAGTCGAGAAGGCGGCAGAACAAAGGGGGCGAATCGAAGCGCGGCGCGCACATCCAGGAAACCGCGCCGTCAAGCCCGACCAGCGCCGCCGTCGAGCCGTCGCCGATGAGGCCGTGATCTTCAATCGGCAGATAACCGTCGGTATATGTGATTGGTTTGAACCCGTTCATTTATGAATCAGTCCGTTGTCGCTCGCGCTTCGGCGATGACTCCGCGTGTGCGCTGATAATAAGTTTGATAAATCGCCGCGGCCTTGGGCGCGGCGTGGACGCCGCCGAAGCCGCTGTTTTCGACCAGCACGCCCGAAGCGATCTCCGGCTTGTCGCGCGGCGCGAAGCTTACGAACCAGGCATGGTCCTTGCTCTTCTCACCGGCTCTGGATTTCGACGCGACCTGCGCCGTGCCGGTCTTTCCCGATACGTCGAAGCCTTCGACGCGAGCGCGTCCGCCGGTGCCGTTCTCGTTGACCACGCCCCACATCGCGCGCGTCACCGTCTCGTGAATATCAGGACTCATCGGGACGGCGAACTTCTTCTCGTCCGCGTATCGAACCTTCGGCTGTTCATTGCCGAAACGGTCTATGCCCGCGGCTCCTTCGAGCAATAGATGTGGCGTCGCCATCTTGCCGCCGACCGCCACGCCCGCGACCATTCGCAGCATCTGCAACGGCGTGATCGCAATTCCCTGCCCGATCGCGGCGGCTGCGGTGTCGTAATCGCGCCACACCGGGTCTTTGGGATTGACCTTCGCCTTCCAATCGCGGCTCGGCGGGACGCCGGCGCGTTCGTTCGGCAGGTCTATGCCCGTGCGATGACCGAGGCGAAAGATATCGGTCCACTTCTCGATCTTCTCGACGCCCATCTTCAAACCGAGACGGTAAAAATAGCCGTCAGCCGATTTCACAATCGCCAGATGAAGGTCGGGACGTCCGAGGTTCGACAGCGAACTCATCCAGTAATTACCTATCCGCAACCCGCCGTCTTTGATCCTCGAATCCTCGACGGTGATCGCGCCTTCATTGAGCGCGGCGACCGCCATGAAGATCTTCCACGTCGAGCCGGTCGGATACGCGCCCTGGATCACGCGGTTGAAGAGCGGGCGGTTCTCGTCCTCGTACAGATTGAGGATCTCTTCCTTGTCGTCTGGGGATTTCGCGCGGCGCGAAAAGAGGTTCGGGTCGAAGGCCGGGCGACTGACCATGGCCAGGATCTCGCCATTGTCCGGGTCCATCACGGCGATTGCGCCTCGGCCCGTGGGCGACAGATCGCCCTGTTCCTCGGCGACCTTCTGCAACTCGAAATCGAGCGTCACGCGCAGATCGCGGCCGGGGATCGGGTCAACGCGTTCCACTTCTTCACGAATGCGGCCGCGGCTGTCGACGACCACGATACGCTCGCCGTCTTTGCCCGTCAGTATTTCGTTATAAATGCGCTCAAGGCCGCTCTTGCCGACGACGTCTCCCATGCGGTATTCGTTTTCCCTGCTGAAGGGGCCTTTTTCAAGCTCGCGCCTGCTGACTTCGCCCACGTAACCGAGCGCATGCGCGGCGAACGCGCCGTAAACATAGCGACGTTGCGGCATTTCTTCGATGCGCAACTCCGGGTAATCGAACTGATGAGCGACTATCCAGGCGACATCGGACGGCGAGGCGTCCTCCTTCAGCACGATGGGCAGATACTTCGGCTCATACTTCGACTCCTCGGAGCGTCTGGCCAGCCATTTACGGTCGAGACCGAGTTGGTCGCTGATAAGTTCAATCTCCCCTTCGATCCCCTTCAAATCCTCGCTGCTGACGATGACGCTGTAAGAAGGCCGACTGCCTGCCAGCACGACGCCGTTGCGGTCGAGTATTCTGCCCCGCGGCGCTTTGATCGGTAGCCGGCGCAGGCGGTTTTGCAGCGCCATCTCGGTGTAAGCTTTGTGATTGATGACTTGAATCCAGTACAACCGCGCCACGAGGATCAGAAAAATGGCCAGGGCGATGAGAAGCAGGACGTCAAGACGTCGCCCTATTTGTCTGCGCTCCTCATATTCGTCGTAACCACTTATAGATTCCATATCCTTGCCGAAGAAGGCGGGCGCCAGCCGACGGACTCCCGCTCTCTCATCGCTTCCTGTGCTGAAACATGAGACTCTTGTTCAAGGAGGTGTCCCGCGCCTAGCGCTGTGGCCAGCGCCGGATCGGAGGCGACTCTCACGCTCAGGCCGAACTCCCGGTTGAGATGTTCGGCCAACCCAGGGAGCTGAGCGAATCCGCCGCTAAGTGTGACCCCTGAGTCAAGCAGATCTACAGAAGCCTCAGTAGAAATTTCTTCCAAAGCCGTGCGCACGTGTTGCTTGATTACTCGCAGCGCGGGTTGGATCAGCGGATGGATCTCTTCGCCGACGACGATCAACTCTTCCGGCAATCCGGTCCTCAAGTTGCGGCCTCGCACGGCTAGCGATGGTCCATCGCGTTTCGCGTCGACCCCGCCCAGCTCGATCTTGATCTTCTCGGCGGTCTCCCCGCTCACTTCCAGCGTTCGCTCCAGTTGCAGATAACGCGCGATGGAGCGATCTATTTCGCTCCCGCCGACCCGGCGCGTGGAGGCGTAAAGCAGGCCGCCGCCGCCGATGACGGCGACGCCCGTCGTGGCCGCGCCGAGGTCGACGACCATACTGGCGCCCGCCGCCCATATGTTGAGACCGGCGCCTACGGCCGCCGCGTAAGGCTCCTCGATGAACGTAACCTTCCCCGCGCCAGCGCGCCTGGCGGCGTCTTCATAAGCTTTCTGCTCCAGCGGCGTGATGTCGGCCGGGACGCAAATCAGGAGTGACAGACCGGCTAGGCTTCGGTGTGTGAGAGCGCGGCGGAGGAATTGCGAGAGCATCTGGCCGGCGGCCACGCAATCTGCGACTGCGCCGTCCTTGACGGGGCGCGCGACGCGGATCTCAAGCGGCTGGCGGCGGGCTAATGCCTTCGCCTCCTGCCCCACCGCCGCGACTTTCCCGCTTCTGGTATCGAGCGCAATCACAGTCGGTTCATTGATCACTACACCTTTTCCGGGCAGGTAGACGCGGGTGTTGGCGGCGCCGAGGTCAATCGCCAGATCTTCGGTCGAGGTCAGGTTCAGCCCTTGAAACGACGATCTCCAGAGGCGTTCAAGCTTTTCTTTCCAACCCCTATCACTCACTGTTTCCCCCTTAATGCGCCCTCTAAAACTAGCCGGTTATAAATAATCTCAAAGCTTCCGGCCTGCTACTTTCGCCCTGATACCTTCGGGAACCGCAATCCACGTGCCGCCATAGTGGCAAATAGTTTGGCCAGAGGCTTTTCTGATAATGGATTGCAAGGGGAAAAGCTTGGCTTCGACTTCGACGGGACTGGCATGGGGCGGCGCCGGACAGCGGTGTGGAAATTTGGGACATAACTGCCAATGGCTTGTTAAACTTCTGAATCAAGACAATCAACCACGCATAGCCTTCCCGTTGGCGCGCTCATGCCCAGGCCACTGCCACATCGGTATGGAGATTGCGCTGTCGCCAGTTTGCTCTACAGTGAACTGAAGTATACTGAACTAATCCAGAACCGAGATAAACACGAGAAGAAATGGGGGCGCCGGTATGAGAGAGCGAGCATTGATTGCCGAAGACAACGATGACATGCGTGATCTGCTTCAGGAAGTGATGGAAGACGCCGGTTATGAAACCCTCGTCGCGGCCAACGGACGCCAGGCGCTCGCGCACATCGAGAAAGAGAGTGAAGTAATTGACCTTGTGATCACCGACGTGCGGATGCCCGAAATGACCGGTCACGAGCTGTTGGCGAAGGCTCGCGGACTGCGCCCGGAAGCGCCGGTCATAGTGATCACGGCATTCGGCTCGGTCGAACAGGCGGTGGAGATGGTCAAAGCAGGCGCCTATCAATACCTGACCAAGCCTTTCGAGAACCGCGATCTTCTGCGCTTGGCCGAAGAGGCGTTGGAACGAGGCGCGGCGCAGCGTGAGCTGGCGCGGTTGCGCCGCGAACGACCGGCGACCCCGCCACGCATCATAGGCGCGTCGCGTCCGATGCGTGAATTGTTCGATCACATCGCGCTCGCCGCCCGTAGCGCGGGCACTGTGCTCGTCATCGGCGAGTCAGGGACCGGAAAAGAACTAGTCGCGCGCGCGGTTCACGAGATGTCGGGGCGGAAAGGCGATTTCGTCCCGGTCAACTGCGCCGCGATCCCGGCGGAGTTGATCGAATCGGAACTGTTCGGGCACACGGGGATGGCATTCACGGGCGCAAGGCAACCGCGCGCCGGGTTGATCGAAACCGCGGGCGGCGGCACGCTCTTCCTGGACGAAGTCGGAGAGTTGCCTTTGCCCGTCCAGCCGAAGCTGCTGCGCTCGCTGCAAGAAGGCGCGATTCGTCGCGTCGGAGCGAATGTTGAAAAATCTGTCGACCTGCGCGTGGTCGCGGCGACCAATCGCGACCTGGAACAGGACGTTCGTGACGGGAGATTCCGTGAGGATTTGTTCTGGCGGTTGAACGTCATTCGGCTCAAAGTACCACCGTTGCGTGAGCGGTCGTTCGACATCCCCTTGCTGGTCGAGCATTTCACCAACAAAGCGACCGAAGCTGCAAATAGGTCGGCGCTCGACGTGTCGTCCGAGGCGCTCGCCGTCCTCACGGCATATTCGTGGCCGGGGAATGTGCGCGAACTGGAAAACGCCATCGAGCGTGCGGTCGCGTTCACGCGCGGGCCGGCGATCACGCCCGATGATTTGCCGGAGCGCGTGGGCGCCAGTGGCGCCGCGTCGGCGTTGATCGCGCGTTCGGTCGACCAGAATATGACCATACGCGAAATGGAACGTGAATACATTTTGGAGGTTCTGCGCCGCACGGGCGGCAACAAATCGCGCGCGGCGGAATTGCTCGGCCTCGACCGCAAGACGCTCTACCGCAGACTCGATGAATATCGCGCCGAAGGCGCGCCCGTCCCATAGACGGCTCATCAACGCTGAAGGT
Organism: Blastocatellia bacterium; assembly: GCA_035275805.1. Classification (GTDB taxonomy): domain Bacteria; phylum Acidobacteriota; class Blastocatellia; order RBC074; family RBC074; genus JAJVID01. The sequence goes on along the minus strand of DATEMG010000185.1, from coordinate 1,270 downwards.
CGCCTAAGCGGCGCGCCCCGCGACGGACATCGCCGCGCGCCAGAGCGACATCTCCACTTTTCCCAATCGGTTTATCAATCAATGGCAGCTTACGCCCGCGCCATGAGCGTCCTTTCCCAATGTCGGCGACGTCAACGACAAACTGTGTATCAGCGCTAACGTTATTCAATATCCGGCGCAAGGCTTGATCTTCGAGCATCGGGGACGCGACGCCTGCGCTTTGCAGTTCGGCCCGCAGACTGTCGAGCGCAAAGGCGCCGCGCTCATAGACATCAGGATACAAGTGAAGGGCGCCGCCTTCGACAACTTGTAGATCATAGTTGATGTCTACCAGGAGCGGCGGGTCGAGCGGGGTCGCGAGCCGTTCGGCGCCGTCTCCCAACTTCGCGATCCGCGATTTTGTAGCGAGCGGATTGCGCGCCGTGATGATCTTTTCCACTAGATCGAGTAGATCGGCCTTGAGCATCAGAATACCGCCCTGCGAAACGGCGCGACCAATGTCGTCGGCCTTTGTGGCTTCGTGAATCATATATCCCAAACCCAGCGGGATCTTGATCCTGCTAAGTGTAGGGCGCGGATCATTCGGCTTCCTTTCATATAGCGCCCAAACGCCGTCGGAGGGGGCCCAGTGAGGGTTGAATATGATTGCTGTGGCCTCACGCTCGCCAATCGGGAGGGGGAAGTTTTTATGGCCGATGCCGATTTGATAAGCGCTGACCTCTTTGCCATTCTGCCAGAGCGTCAGAAGAAAGGCCGGAGCGTTGACTGTGATCCGAATGTCAGGCTCTCCGGCAATAATCCTTGTTTTCCTGATTCTCCCACCGGTCAGCTTGTCCGAACGCGCCGATTCATCCGTTCCCACCGAACCGCCGACTGCGTCGGGCCGGGCGACAATTCCGGCGTATACGGCCTGGGCGGTGAGCGCGATAGTTCCGGTCCGTCTTTTTGCGCCTTCAGAATAAGAAGCCTCCGCCCACACGTCGCCGGCGAAGTCACGAGCGAGATTCAGTCGCGTCACGAATCTTCCACTTGCGCGATCAACCGGATCGGCGAGCGTCCGAAGCTCCAGGTACTGATCCTCTACAGATTCCGGGCGGCCCAGAATCTGTATGCGTTCGGCCCCCGGCGCGGTCACAGTCACTGTGACTGCGTCCGCGGCGGCGATCTTCCATTGTCCACGTCCCTCTCCGAGGGGCGCAATTTCGATTACAGGCGCCAGATTCTGTCGCTTGCTCGGCGCATTGGCGCCTTCGCGGATTCGTTTACAAGT
>DATEMG010000184.1:0-13543 GCA_035275805.1 Blastocatellia bacterium | reverse complement strand
TTTAACGCCGGCGTCGAGTGTGGGAAAAATTCCTAGTCGCGGAGCGACGGTTGAAGGAGGCGAAGAAAAGACGGTTGAATCTAGCGACGAACTCACGACAATCTCAACCGTCGCTCCGCGACTGGATAATCATTCACCTCCTCAACCGGCGTTGAAACGCCGGCCTAATCTCAACCGTCGCTCCGCGACGAAGAATAAATCAATACTTTAGAAAGTAAACTTCGCGGCCAACTGGAATGCGCGCGGGCCGCCGGAACCGAAGACCTGACCGACACGACCGCTCGGTTGGCCGAAAGTGACGGCCTGCGGCTGTCCCGGAGCCGCCAGAGGATCAAGCGACGCGCCATAACCGGCGAGGTTCGAGATATTGAAGATATTGAATGCCTCGCCGATGATCGTCAGTTTGAAATTCTCACGGATCGTGATCAGCCGCGAAAGCCGCACATCCTGCGAGAAATAATTGTCGCCATTGTCGAAGTTCTGCGGCAGGAGGAGCGTCGGGATTACCTGGTCACGCGTGGTGCGCTTGCCCGTCACCGCGGTCGAGAAGTTCTTGTTGAATTGATCTACCAGATTCCGCAACTCGTTCTTACCGATTCCGCGGCCGAAGCCGTTAAATGCGATTCCGGGGAGCAGCGAATTGTCGGTCCCATCTCCGTCGAGGTCCACACTCGACACCGTGGCGCTCAGCGGCGGCGTGCTCATAATCTGCGAGATGAGTGAAACCTGCCAGGTGTTGAACAGCCCGCGCAGAAGCCTGTTACTGCCGCCATACTTCGGAACCTCCATAATGCCGCTGAAGGTGAAGCGATGGCGGCGGTCGGAGCCTTGATAACCATCACCGGCGAAATGATCATCGAGACTGACGGCGCCATTGCCGAAGCCGTTGAAGCCTGTGAATTTCGACAGGGCGTAGGAGGCCGTGAACTGGTACGACGAGGAGAATCGCTTGTCCACCTTGACGTGCAGCGCGCTGTAGCGGTAATTCGCGCTGCTTTCGGAGACGCTGATGATGCCCTGCGAGCATTGCGCCTTCGGATCAAGGACCTGAGCGCCAGCGCAGAGCGGAATGATCGGGCTGGTAATTGGACTGCCACGCCCGGTAACCGGATTAACGGCGCTGACGCTCGCGCGGTTGAAGTGGTTGCGATCATAGATGAACGTGTTGTGCAGGCCGCCGAAGTGAATCGAGCGGCGCATCACGAAATCGGCCTGCAGGACCAGGTTCTGCGCCATTTCGCGCTGCACGCCGACGCTCATGTTGGCTGCGTAACCGGTGACCGTGTTCGGGTCGAAGATGCCACCGAAGCCCGCGTCGCCGGTCGTCTTGATCCGCTCGGCGCCACGCACCGAAAGGTTGCTTCCGTCACCGATGAAAGCGGACAACCCATTACGAATCGCAGGTAACTGCCCCAGGATCAGCTGACCTGTCAAAAAAGGATTCTGCAGGCTGCGATTGTCTGATCTAGTGGGAAAGGCTGAGCCGGGAATAATGTACCGCCCGTTGCCCGTCGGCCCGGTGTAGGCGCGTTCGACCAGCCGTGTCCAGAAGACGTTCGAGTCGTGGTAAATGCCGCCGCCGCCGCGAATCACGGTCTTCTGATTCCCTCCGACATCCCAGGCAAAACCGAAGGTCGGATCGAAGTTGTTCTTGTCGCGTTTCGGCGAACGCAGGTCGCCGCCGAGCAGCGGCGCCAAGTAGGCCGGACGATCCAGATCGTGGTTGAGCAGGTTATCTTCGTAGCCGTAAGCCACGCCGTAGCTGAAGGTGAAGCGCGGCGTGACGCGCCACTGATCGGAGATGTGCAGGCGGTAGCGGTCATTGCGCGAAGCCTGCGACTGGCGGTACGTCTGCGGCTGGCCGGGGTCGCCAACGGCGGTGAAGATGTCGAAGATCGGCAGCCTCAACAGGTCGGCGTAGCTGGGTCGTCCCGCCGCCGGACTCTTCAATGTCGCAGGCAGCGCGTTAAACAACGGCGGCGCGAGCGCGGCCAGGTGCACCGGATCCCAGAGAACCATTATCCCCGGCTCCAGATAGGCCCAATGACCCACACCGTAATGATGCTCCCACTCGCCGCCGAAGCGGATGCGGTGCTCGCCCTTCTGATAGCTCACATTGTCGGAAAACTGGTAAGTGCGCAGAACGCGATTCTGCGGCGTATTAAGGTTGTTGCCGATGCGGAAGTCGCTCAGCGTGGTGCGAATCTGAATCCCGCCCAGGCCGATGCAGGCGATCGGATCGCTGCAATCTTCGGTGGTCGGAATCTTGAGCTTGTTGCTGTAAAAGCCATAAGAGAAACGGAAGTCGTTGACCAGTTTCGGGGTGAAAACGGTAGTCAGGCCGACCAGCCCCTGCGCCGCGACGTTCTTGCTGGCGACCCAGTTCGAGGGCAGGAAAACGCCGTTGGCGGGGTTGAAGTTGTCGTTGTGATCGTTGCTCAGGCGGATAAATGCGCTGTTCTTGCTGCTCAGCTTGGGCATGTCAATGCGCAGGTTGGCCTGCGTAGCCGTGAGCGGGTTGGGCGAGACGACATCGAACTGCGAAAAGATCGGATGGTTGCTGTTTTTGATCGCAAAGACGCCGTCCTGATTGTTGTGCTCCATGTTGAAGAACCAGAAGAGCGAGTCCTTTTTGATCGGGCCGCCGATGCTGCCGCCCGTCTGCCGCCGCGCAAAGAACGGCTCGTCGCGCGAAGGATCGGTGAAGCGGCGCGAATCGCGCTCCAGCCCGGGGAACGCGGCCATGTTGTGATCGCGGAAGTAGATGAAGCCCGATCCATGATAATCGTTCGTGCCAGAGCGCGAAACGACATTGATCGAGCCGACGCTGGTCGTGCTGGTCGAGGGGTCGAAGTTGAAGGAAGAGAGTTGGAACTCCTGAACCGTCTCCTGCGAGAAGTTCTGCGACGTCCCGCCAGTGACTCGATCGTTGATCGTCGCCCCGTCTACGGAGATGCGCGTCATCGCCTGCGAAGCGCCGGCCACTGATACGCGGAAAAAGTTATTCGGGCTGGTTCCAGTGTCGGCGCGGCTTTCGACCTCAACGCCCGGTTCAAGCAGCGCGAGTTGCAGGAAGTTGCGCCCGTTCAATGGCAGGTTATCGATCTGTTTCCTGTTGACCACACCGTCGATCTTGTATTCGGTGGTGTTGATCGCCGGGGTTTCGCTGGAGATGACGACGGTCTCGTTGGCCCGACCGACCTCGAGGCTGAAGTCGTTGGTGACGCTCTCTCCCACTTGCAGCGTGAGGGAGGTGAGCGAAGCCTTGAAGCCGCTCACCGTCACTTTGATGTCATACTCGCCCGGTGGGAGCGCGCTGAAGAGGTATTCGCCGGTGGAATTGCTCTCGGTAACGCGTTCGGCCCCGGTCGCTTTGTTGGTGGCCGTGACCTTGGCTTTGGTGATGATCGCCTTCGACTGATCGTAGATGATGCCGCGAATCGAACCGGTCGCGGTTTGCGCAAGCGACGGAACAACAATCGCAATCAATACAAGCAAAAGTGAGAGAAGGCGACTAAATCTACTGGCGGAACGTTTCATATAGGTTTCTCCTTGTTGCTAAGGAAGTTGAGGTGTGCAGAAGCGTTGAACTTGCCGGAGAACCCGACCCTTCGACCCTCCCACGGAACTCCTTGACTTCTCAGCCAGCCCTCTAATGTTCGTTTGGAAGAAACCTTCTCCTGCGGCTTTGTCAGATCGTGGTCTGTTTATTCAGTTGTCGTTTTGATGAAAGGATAAAACCAATCAGAAGGATGATGTAACGCGGGTATTATATGCCAACCGTTCGGTAAGTCCAGTCGCTAACTCTGACGATCAGGGCGGATTGCAAATGAGTTTAGGGCGCCGGGCGATTCGTTTAATCGCCCGAGTTGCGGCGCGGTACGGTACCGGGAGCGGAGCGACCGGGCGCCAATGACCCGGTCGCTACCACTCCCGGTACCGTCAGTAAATCGCGAAATGTTTTTAGCCACGAATGAACACGAATGAACACTAATATTATTTCCGGCCCTGCCCGGTCTTGTAGGTTGTTTGACTGCCGTTCTCTCGCTTTGATTGGTGTTCATTCGTGTTCATTCGTGGCTAAAATTCCTGAAAATGCTTTTCCTTCCTGATTTCGCGATTTACTGACCGTACCAGAGCGCTCCTTCCCGTACATACGAATGAAAACCGCTCTAATGATCACCCGCAGCCAAACCACCCAAAAGAGAAGGCGAGCGTTTCGCTTATAAACGCTCGCCTTCGATGGTTGTAGTTAAACCGAATACGCCGACATCGGTCGTTCCAATTTAAAACGTCAGCCTGGCGGCGAACTGAAAGGCGCGTGGCCCGCCAGTGCCGAAGACCTGTCCGACGCGCGTGCTCGGCTGCCCGAATCGACCCGAGGTCAGGTTACTGTCGTAACCGCCGAGGTTCGCGACGTTGAACAGATTGAAGACCTCGCCGATCAGCGTCAGCTTATATTTTTCGTTGAACTGGACGAAGCGCGACAAGCGGACGTCTTGAGCGAAGAAGTTGTCGCCGCTGTCGAACTCATCCGGCAGGACGATCGGATTGAGTATCTGGTCTTTTGGCGTGCGCGGACGAAGCATGCGTGGAGTGCCGTCCGGATTGAGTATCGTATTGCCATTCTTGTCCTTCGCAGGTTTGGTGCGCCGTTCGATGTCGGCGTTGTAGGCCGCCACTAACTCACGCAACTTGTCCGCGCTGACGCTCCGGCCAAAGCTCCTGAAGAAAGTTCCCGGCAGCGGCGTAGTGTCGATGCCGTCGCCATCAAGGTCCGCCGCGACATTGGCGTTGAGCGGAGGCTTGCTGACCATCTGCGAGATCAGCGAAACTTGCCAGGTGTTCGCAAGGCCCCTCAGAAAGCGCGAACTGCCCTTGTAGCTCGGGAGTTCCAACAAGCCGCTGAAGGTGAAGCGGTGTGTCCGGTCAGACTCGATGTACCCATCGCCGGCGAACAGATTATTAGCGTCAATCACCTCATTGAAGCCGGTGAAGCGCGAGAGCGCATACGAGCCAGTAAACTGGTAACGTTCGGCGAACCGCTTGTCCACCTTGACGTGCAGCGCCGTATAACGAAAGTTGGCGCTGCTTTCGGTGACCCTGAGGACTCCTAGTGAACAGATTGCCTTCGGATTTAGCGACTGTGCGGTCGAAGTACATTGTGGAATGACAGGAACGCGAACGCTGGTCACGGCCCCGGTCTCCGTGTTTTCCGAGATCACGCGCCGGCGCTCGAAGAGGTTGCGGTCATAGACGAAGGTTTCATTCAGGCCGCCGAAATGGATCGAACGGCGCATGATGAAATCGGCCGTCACGACCAAATTTGGCTTCAGTTCGCGCTGTACGCCAATTGTCGTGTTGGCGGCGTAGCCGATGACCGTGTTGGGATCGAACAGCCCGTTCGCCGTCTTGAAGACCTCAACGCCGCGCACCGCCAGATTCGTCCCATCTCCCAATCGCGATTGGAGGCTGGAGCGGATGCCCGACAACTGCGTCATCAGGAAGGCGCCGGAGAAGGGGATTTGGGAGCCGGGGATGAACGATGGGTTCGGGAAATCCGCCCCCGTCTGTGAACCGGGAATCGGGACCAGTGTGCCTGGAATCGGGCCGCGACCGTTGCCAGACGGCCCTGTCAGGAAGCGCTCCTGCAGCCGGACGTAAAAGACGTTCGAGTCGTGGTAAATGCCCGCGCCGCCGCGAATCACCGTCTTACCATTGTTTTTCACGTCCCAGGCAAAGCCAAGGCTCGGATCGAAATTGTTCTTATCTTTCTTCGGCGCGCTCAGATCGCCATTGAAGAGCGCGGACACAAGCGGCGGGCGATCCAGATCGTGGTTGAGCAGCTTATTCTCGAAAACGTAGGCGACGCCGTATGTGAGTGTGAAGTTCGGTTTGACGCGCCAGCCGTCGGTGACGAAGAAGCGTAGGCGATCGTTGCGCGACACGTCGTCGCGGTTGAAAGGTTGCGGTTGTCCGGGATCGCCGATGCCGGTGGTGAATGAACGCAACGGCAGCCTCAAGATGTCGGCCGCCGTCGGCAGCAATCCGGGGTTGAGCGGGACAAACGTCTTGTTGCGGTCAGTGGAAACCACTTTCAAACTTGCCGGCAGCGTGTTGTAGATGAGCAGCGAAGTTGGATCGCCCGGATTTTCGAGGTCCGGCGTGAGGCCGCCGTTCGGGAAGGCGCGCTTATAGACGTCGATGGGATCGTGCAGCGAGATTGTCGCCGGTTCATCGAAGGCCCAACTGCCGATGGCGTAATAATGTTCCCACTCGCCCCCGACGCGCAGCCGGTGGGAGCCTTTCTGCCAACTCAGAGTGTCGGTCAGTTGATACGAACGTATCACGCGGTTCTGCGGCGTCTGGTCGTTGGGGCCGATGCGAAAAGCGCCGCCCGCGCGGATCTGCGGCCCGCCCAACCCCAGACAGAGAAGCGGATTGCGGCAATCGTCAGTAGTCGGATTATTGAGATGGGCGCTGTAAAAGCCGTAAGAGTAACGCAGGTCGTTGACCAGGCTCGGCGTAAAGACCGAGCTGAGGCCGCCTTGCGCCTGGGCAGCCACGTTCTTGGTCACGATCCAGTTCGAGGGCATGCGGACCCCGCCGTTCGGGTTGTAATTGTCGTTGTTATCCGTGCTCAGCCGGATGAAGGCGTTATGCTTCTCGTTCACCTTCCAGTCGAACTTAGCGTTGGCCTGCTTGGCGGAGAGCGGGTTCGGCGCGACGTGGTCGTATTGCGTATAGATCGCGTGGTTGTTGTTGACGGTGAAGACGCCGTCCTGATTGTTGTTCTCGAAGTTAAAAAACCAGAAGAGCTTGTCTTTCTTGATTGGGCCGCCCAGGCTGCCCCCTATCTGCCGTCGCGCGAAGAACGGGTCGTTCAATTTCGGGTCATTAAATCGGTTTGCGTCTCGCCCGATGCCCGGGAAGGCGGCGATGTTGTGATCGCGATAATAAATGAACGCGCTGCCATGAAACTCGTTCGAGCCGCTGCGCGAGACTATGTTGACCGAGCCGACACTGGTCACGCTGGTAGAAAGGTCGTAGTTGAAAGTCGAGATCTGGAACTCCTGCACCGACTCCTGCGAAAAGTTCTGCGAGGTCCCGCCGGTAATGCGGTCGTTGATGGCGGCCCCGTCCACCGAAATGCGCGTCATGGCTTGACTGGCGCCTGCTATGGAGACGCGGAAAAAGTTGTTGGCGCTGGTGCCCGGCGAGGCGGTCGCATCAACGCTCACGCCGGGTTCGAGCATCGCCAGTTGCAGAAAGTTCCGTCCGTTCAATGGCAGGCTCTCGATCTGCTGGCGATTGACCACGCCGTCAATCTTGAAATCGCTGGTGTTGACCGCCGGAGTGTCGCTGGTGACGACGATCGTTTCGGAAGTCGCGCCGATTTCGAGCTTGAAATCTATATTGACGTTCTCACCGACCTGCACCGTCACCGGCGCCAGGCCGCTCTTGAACCCGTTGGCCCCGACTTTCACCTCATACTCGCCGGGCGGCAGGTTGCCGATTTGATACTGGCCGTCAGATTTGGTCGTGAATTGGCGTTCGGCCCCGGTGCCTTTGCTGACGACCGTCACGCGCGCGCCGGAAATGACCGAATCCGACTGATCTTTGACAGCGCCGCGCACGCCGCCTGTAGGAGTCTGCGCCAAAGACGAGGCGGTCAAAACAAAGACCGCGAGGGCCCCTGAAAGAATGTAGCAAACGCTTCTGACGCCGCATCGCAAGTTATTTGGGAAGAAAGGAAGCATAGACAGCTTCAATAACCGCACACGCATGTTCAACCTCCGAAGATTGTCCTGGCGGACAGGTGGAAATAGGCCCTGACGGCCTGTTAGTCGGGAAGCCGTGGCGGCGGGGAATCCCCCGAAAGATCACGCCACGTTTAGTAACGAACGTCTTAGGTTTACGTTAAACCTTCGATTTCCTAGCCTGTTTTCCCAGCTTGTTTCCGCTTATTTAAGGAATGCTCTTCCAGCTACTGCGCTATAAATATGTGTGATGTGAAGATCGGTAAAGAAGGCGCCGACCGCCTTACCGATCGGTCAGGCAGGGCGAATTTTACCCGCACTCGTGAGATTTTGACAGTCAATTGATAGTTAAATTTGACGGCTAGACTGAGAAAGAGGTCGGTAGCGACCCAGTCGCATCGGCGACCGGATCGCTACCGTTTCAAGCGCCACACCGGCTCGAATCAGAACTTGATTCGTCCGCCGATCTGGAAAACACGCGGGCCGCCGAGCCCGAAAGTGGGACTGGCCTTGTCGGTCGCCAGGCCGAAGTTGTTGTCGAGGTCTCCTCTGTATCTGAGCTTGTTCGAGGTGTTGAAGAGATTGAAAACCTCTCCGCTCAGTTCCAGCTTGAGCCGCTCCGCGATGATGTTGAATTCCTTGGAGAGGCGAACCTCAGTTGACTGGAACGAATCGCCGAGGTCGAAATTTGACGGCAAAGCGAGCGTCGGGAATACGCTGCCGACGCCGCGCAGCGTGGGCTTGCCCGCAAACTGCGTGTTGTATTGTTGCACCAACTGGTTCAGGTCTGACGCGCTGATGTCGCGGTTGCCCGTATTGAAGCTCGTCCCAGGCAGAAGGTCATTGCTCGTGCCGTCGCCGTTAAGGTCGCTGCTAACGCTAGTGAGTCCCGGAATCCTGATCGTCAACGGCGCGCCGCTTTCGAAGGTCGTGATCAGGCCGGCCTTGAAACCCAGGGGCAGTTCAGCCACTCCGCTGAAAGAAAAGATGTGCGGGCGATCCACGGCGCCGAATCCGGAGAGGGCAAACGGATTGTTGAGGTCAAGGCCGTAACCGAAGCCGCGCGTCCGCGAGTACGCATATGAGGCGGTGAACTGATACCGGTTCGTGAACCGCCTTTCGAGCTTGAGGAGCAACCCTTTGTAATCTTCCTTCCCGCTGCCTTCGATGACCTCGAACGGGCCGTTCAGACAGCGCGCGGTCGGATCGAGGCGTTGAGCGGAAGTGCAGGTCGGGATGACCGGGCCGCCCAACGATGCGGCGCGATTAAACATCGCGCGATCACGCTGGAAGAAAGTGTGCAGGTAACGCCGGAAAACGAAGTCCGCGTTGATCGCCATATTCCAGGGCAACTCTCGTTGAACGCCGATGCTAAACGACTCCGAGTAGGGAAGCTTGATGTCGGGATCGATCAGCACCGAGGTCGTGGTGACAGCCTTGAAGAAGTCCGCTCCAGTCACCCCGGCGGCGCCGGCCTGATTGAGCAGTCCCTGAATCTGTGATCCCTGTAACGCCAGAAGCTGCAATGACTGCGCGGCAGTCAGCTTCGTGGGCAGAACCTGAAGCGTGGCGGCGTTCAATGGCACGCCCAGCGCCGGATTGATCACTACGAAGCCGGGAACCAGGCCGGCAAGCGTCTGCAACTGGGCGCGCAAATTCGCAGGCAGAGCCGGCGACTGGCTGGCCTGCTGCAAGGCCGCGGCCACTTGCGGCAAAGCCGCCGTCACCTGAGCGGGCAGTTGCGGGAAAGCGATCGAATTTTGGAAGAAATCGCCGGGCAGAACGACGCGCCCATTGCCGACCGGGCCTAAGATCGCGCGTTCGGTCAGACGGTTGACGTAAAGGCTCGTATCATACGCCATCGAGAACCCGCCGCGAATTACGGTCTTATTGTCGTTCTTGACATTCCAGGCAAAACCCACGGCCGGCGCAAAATTATTCTTGTCCCTCGGATTCGCATCGGCCGTCCCGTAAAGCGGCGAGTTGGCGAACACCGACGATTTCTGAAGATCGTGGTTCCACAATTTGTCTTCATAGAGGTACGAAAGGCCGTACTTGAGCGTCAGCCCGGGGCGTAGGCGCCAGGTGTCCTGGCCGTAGAAGCGGAAGCGCTGAACGTGACGAGCGAAGGTCGAATTGAAAGGCGGCGGCTGGGCGCCGTCGCCGAGTCCGCGAGTGACGAAGGCCACGGGTAGCCCGAGGATGTCATTCGCAGTGATCTGCGCGCCAGGCGTGGTGAAGGCCGCGGGCAGCGGCAGCTTCAAAACCGGCGCGACCGGGCCGAAGACGCTCCGCAACAATTGCCCGGTAGGATCGTTGGCCGGAAGCCCAAGCCCTGCCGCCAGCGCGTCAATAGCGCCGTTGACCTGGAGCACGTCTCGCGGGTCGTGAGCGATGACGAGCGCCGGATCGATGAAACTAAAAGTTCCCTGGCCGTAGCCTTTCTCGTAGGTCCCCCCTGTCTCGATGGTATGCGCCCCTTTGCTCCAGGTCAGGTTATCGGTGGTCTCGTAACGGAACAGGATGCGATTCTGCGGCGCATTTTCATTGTTGCCCATTCTAAAATTGCTGTTGTTGACCCGAACCTGCGGGCCTCCCAGTCCGAGGCAGCCCGGACAATCGGCGGCGGTCGGGGTCCCACTCCTGTTGCCGATTTGTTGGTAGTTGAAGATCACCTGGTTGATGAGGCTCGGATTGATCGAATAAGTCCATCCGGCCTGGGCCTGATAGACGTTGTTTCTATTGGCGCGCCAGTTCGACGGCTGCGTATTGTCAGCGGCCGGCGCGAAGGCTTGGTTGGTGTCAGACGCGTAACGCAAGAATGTGCTGTGCTTGCTGTTGAGCGTGTAATCGAGGCGTATATTGTAAAGATAGCCTCTGTACGGGCTGGAAGACACCGTGTCCAACTGGCTGAAGACCGGCGACCCGGTATGAAAAGTCGAGATAGCCGACGTCTGATTAAGTCTTTCGAAGTTGGTGAAAAAGGCCAGCTTGTTCTTGATTATAGGGCCGCTGAGCGCGAACCCGGCCTGCAAGCGGCGGAAGAATGGTTCGGGATTGAAGGCCACACGATTGAGCGTCGGATGGGCCCCCATATTGTGGTCGCGAAAGTAACCGAATCCGCTGCCGTGATATTCGTTGCCTCCGGTGCGCGATACGATGTTCACCGCGCCCACCGAGGTCACGCCGGTCTTTAGATCGAAGTTGAAGCTGGAGATCTGGAATTCCTGAATCGTATCAACGGAATAATTCTGGGCTGCGTTGCCTGTCACCGGGTCGACGATGTTTCCGCCGTCAACCGTCAGCCTCGTAGAGAAGGAGTTGCCTCCACCGATCGAGACGTTGAAGAGGTTGTTCGCGTTGCCGGGCGCTCCCGTATTGACGCGCACGCCCGGTTCGAGCGATGCGAGTTGCAGGAAATTCCTTCCGTTCAACGGCAGGCTGTCGATCTTCTGGCGCGTGATGACGCCGTCAACTTTGAAGTCGGACGGGTTGACTAGCGCCGTCGCATCGCCGGAGATGACCACCGTCTCCGAAGCATCGCCGACTTCGAGCGCCACCTCAATGGTCGCCGTGTCGCCGACTTGAATTGTCGCGCCGGCGATGTTGGTCTTGAAACCCTTCGCCGTGACTTTGATTTCATACTCGCCGGGCAAGAGGTTGACGATGATGAATTCGCCGTCCGCTCCGGAGGTGGCGACTCTTTCGGCGCCTGTCGCCTTGTTTTTCATCGTCACCACTGCGTCTGAGATGATTGCCTTCGCCGGATCGGTCACGGACCCCCGCAAGCCACCGGTCGGCGTCTGAGCCGGCGCCGCGACGGCGACCGCGATCAGGAGTAGTAGCGCAAAAAAACTACTGACGGAATGTTTCATATGGTTTCTCCTTGCTTAGAGCTTAAAAGTTGATTCGCGAAGTTGACGAGTCGCGATTAAGCCGTGAGAACTTGGGATCAGTGATGTGAAGATTGCACGGCTACGCAGGGCCGAACTCGCTCGTTGGAGACCGAGTTGAAGCCTAAAACGCCCAGCTAGCCTGTTTGGAGGGAGCCCTTTTTATACGTTTCCGTAAATATTTATTACCTTGTCAACCTATTTTCTTTTGACAAATCCGACCAGAGAATAATGGTCAAGGAAACGAAGTGTAATACCGCGCGCATTATATCCCAACCGCTCGGTAAGTCCAGGCATAAGTTTAGATGAAATCTCCTTCGATTCCCAGCTGGACTAATCCGCCGCAGCTCCGTTAGAGTGGGACAGACATTGGTCTGTCCATGATATAAATTCAGCGCCGGACGGACTAAAGTCCGTCCCACTCCTATTCAAATCATGGAGTCCGAGTAAGCCTATGAGCCACGTTGAAATAGTCGAAGCCGAAGGTCACCTGGTAGATTCGCAGATACTGTCGAACATCATGGATCGCGTGATCGAGTGCGGCGCGGTCTATGAAGTGATCGACTTCAAGCTCGGGCGCACCAACGACGAGTTCTCGCATCTGCAGATGCGGATAGTCGCCCCGACCAGGGATATTCTCGACAAGACGCTCGAAGAGCTGGTCGAGCTCGGGTGCTACCAGGCCCAGATCATCGACGCGACGTTGAAGCCGGCGATCGAGGATCACGTCGCGCCCGACGACTTCTATTCGACGACCAACCATCGGACTTACGTGCGCGTCGGCGGCGAGTGGGTAGAGGTCGCCAAACAGCGAATGGACGCCATCGTCATCGTCCGCGAAGAGGGCGCCGCCCCCCTGGCTGCCCCCCTGGCTGAATGCCGCAAGCTGCGGGACTTGAGGAAGGGCGAGATGGTCGTCTGCGGCGCGAACGGCGTCCGCATCCAGCCCGAATTCAAGGAGCGCGACCGGCTCGGCTTCGCATTCATGGCTAACGAGATTTCATCCGAGCGCCGCGCCGAGACCGCCGTCCGCAAGATCGCCGAGATGATGCGCCAGATCAAGGCCGAAGGCTGGCGCATAGTCTTCGTCGCGGGCCCCGTGGTCGTGCACACCGGAGGCACAGCGGCGTTCTGCGAGATCATACGCAAAGGCTTCGTCGACGCGCTGCTCGCGGGGAACGCCATCGCCGTCCACGACATCGAGCATCAGCTCTTCGGCACATCGCTCGGCGTCGACCTGGAAACCGGCATCCCGATAGAAGAGGGCCACAAGAACCACATGCGCGCGATCAACGTCATCAACCGTTACGGCTCGATCCGCGGCGCGGTCGAGGCCGGAGTCCTGCGTTCCGGCATTATGTATGAGCTGGTCAGAAAGAACGTCCCTTACGTGCTGGCCGGTTCGATCCGCGACGACGGCCCGCTCCCCGACACCGAAATGGATTTGATTAAAGCCCAGGAAGAGTACGCGCGGCTGCTAGACGGGGCGAAGATGGTCATCTGTCTGTCGTCAATGCTCCATTCGATAGGCGCGGGCAACATGACGCCTTCGTGGGTGCGGATGGTCTGCGTGGACATCAACCCGGCGGTCGTCACGAAACTTTCAGACCGGGGCTCGCAGCAGACGCTGGGCGTGGTGACTGACGTGGGGACGTTTTTGAATTTGCTGGCGCAGCAGTTGTGGATGTGAGGAGATCCACTGTCAGATGTCAGATGTCAGATGTTAGTGGAAAAGTGGCTGCAAAGCTCTCTCTCTGACATCTGACATCTGACTGTTAGGCGGTGACACTTCGTAACCCAGTTGCGGTCACACTTCATAACCCGGTCTGCGGTGGTACATCGTGACCACCCATGACAATTGATTAAATGTGAGCCATAAATTCCTCTTGA
>DATEMG010000183.1:0-3487 GCA_035275805.1 Blastocatellia bacterium | reverse complement strand
CGACCTGTTGCGCGAGGCGTGCGCCTATCGAATGGTCTCCGACGTGCCGGTGGGCGTCTTCCTGAGCGGCGGCGTCGATTCGTCTCTGGTGGCGGCGGTGCTCAAGCGCGAGGCGGGCGAGAACATCCGCACCTTCACGGTCGGATTCGACGACGCCAAGTCCGACGAATCGCGCTTCGCCAAGGCGGTGGCGGAGCGTCTCGGCGCCGATCACACGGAGTTGCATTGCGCGGAGCGGGACGCGATCGACATCGTGCCTCGCCTCTGCGAGATCTACGACGAGCCGTTCTCCGACGAATGCGGCATCCCAACTTACCTGCTTTGCAAGGCCGCCCGCGAGGAGGTGAAGGTCGCGTTATCCGCTGACGGAGGCGATGAGTTCTTCTGCGGCTACACTCACTACACAATGCTTTCGCCAGCATGGGAGCGAGTATCCAGCCTCCCTCTTGCCCTGCGGCGGGCCGGCTCGACTGTCCTGAGGCGTTTGGGAGCGGGTGCGGTGAAGGCGATGGAGCCGCTGCTCGTGAAAACGACCAACCGGTTCTACCCCGACCTGGAGGCGGCTGATTTCAGCGACAAGCTGCTTAAATTGTCACACGTCCTAGCCGCGCCAGGTATTCGCGCGGCTTATACATCGTCGATCAGCGTCTGGCCGAGCGAGTCGCTCAAAGACCTCGCCCCCGGACTCAAGCCATATAACGCGCTCGCCGTCCTCACTCGGGATGAGAGCGTCGACCCGTCTCTGGATATGATGCTGGCCGACGCGCAGACCGTGCTTCCCGACAATTTTCTGGTCAAGGTAGACCGCGCAAGCATGGCGGTCGGGCTGGAGGTACGTGAACCGCTGCTGGATCATAAACTGGTCGAATACGCGCTGGCTTTGCCGGGCCGATACAAGTACGACGGCAGAACGACCAAGTATATTCTCCGAAAAATACTCTACAAATATATCCCTCCGGAGCTTGTGGATCGGCCCAAACATGGATTCGCCGTTCCATTGGCCGATTGGATGAGGTCCGCATTGAAGCCTCTCGTCTTGCAGACCCTCGATCCGGCGCGAATCCGCCGGCAGGGGATCTTCTCTCCTGGCTATATTAAGAATGTGGTCGGCTCTTTCATGGCAGGCGATCGCATCAGCGCGAAAAAAATGTGGACTCTGCTGCAGTTCGCGCTTTGGCATCAGAGGTGGATAGAGGACTAAAGACTCCGATACCAACGAGAGAAACATTCATGCAAGCAGTACAAGACATAATTTCAAGTTCCGCAAAAAACGATATGCTGAATCTCGCCTTGTCGATATTGGCATGCCCCGCATGCGGCGCTTGCGTGGAGCTGGAAGATCCAGAAGTGTGGTGCCGCGACTGCGGGAGGATCTACTCACGCGATCCCAGTAATGGAGTTATATATTTTGTAGAAGAGGAATCATATACCGAGTCTTTCGGACTGCAGTGGAAAACTTTTTCGCGTGAACAATTAGATAATGATCGACTTCGTGATTCAGAGCGCCGCCTCCGTCAAGAGACGGCGCTTTTTCCTGAACAGATCGCGGGAAAGATTATCCTCGATGTGGGTTGTGGTATGGGACGTTTTCTTGACGTTGTCGCAAGGGACGGCGCCGCGCTGGCAGTCGGCGTCGACTTGTCATCGGCTGTAGATGCGGCGGCCGCGAACTTGTCTGACTGCGACAACGTGCTTGTCATAAAAGGCGACATCTTCCGCTTACCCTTCCGGCGAGCTTCGTTTGACGTAATCTTTTCGATCGGCGTACTTCACCACACGCCATCAACCGAGAGAGCATTCCGGGCGCTCGTGCCGCTGGTCAAACCTGGTGGAGAGATCGCAATCAGCGTATACGCGGCTACAATGAAGGCGGGTGTAGGCTGGGCGCTAAACATGTTCCGCCGGCGGTTCCTCCGAGTCTTCACACGGCGCCTTCCGAAACGGCTCTTGCTTTGGTGGTCGTTATATTGTGTTCCTATTCTCTGGGTCATAGATAAAATTCCAGTTATACGTTGGATTCGCTATCTCTTCCCTGCCGTGATCTATAAGAGTTATCCGCTGAAATGGTCTGTGCTAGACACATTTGATATCTATGCGACTGAGTTGGAATCTCGGCATGGTCCGAAAGAAGTATTTCGCTGGTTTCGCGAAGCCGGATTGACCAATATTGATTTGCTCGACAGCGAGGACGGTTGGGTGAGTGTTCGGGGGCAGGCGCCTGCGCATTCGAGTTTAGATTAATGGCCATATCGGGACAAGCACAAGCGAAAGAGGAGATGGGCAGGCAGCTAACGGGCGAACCACTTTACGGGCGGGCGATGGGCGCCTTCGCCTGGCGATTTGTATCAGAATCGTTGAAGTTCGTCCTCCAGTTGACCGTCATGGTTATTCTGGCGCGACTGGTAAGAGTGGAGCAGTTCGGATTGCTCGCCCTGGCGATGGTTGTCACCAATCTGGTCATCAGAATATCCGAGATCGGCATCTATTACGCCGTCGTACAGCGAAGAGACCTCACCGACACGCACATCCGCGTGGCCTTTACGTTATCCACGCTCTTCGGCCTGTTCTTCATGGCGGTCGTTTATATGACCGCGCCGCTCGCCGGCGCCTTGCTGAAAAATGACGAAGTGACTCCGATCTTGCGGTTGATGTCGGTGATCTTTCTGTTTATGAATCTCGGATCGACCGCCATGGGGCTGTTGCAGAAGAAGCTCGACTACCGGAATCTACTCATCGCCGATCTGTGCTCTTACGGGATCGGTTACGCGCTTGTCAGCGTCGCGCTTGCGCTGTTGGGCTACGGAGTGTGGGCGCTCGCCTGGGCCAGCGTGATTCAATTCCTGTTGAGGAGCGCATTGCTCCTTTGGCTTTCGCCTCATCCGAAGCGGCCATGTCTGGCTTTGGAAGAGACGCGCCAATTATTGACCTTCGGCGTAGGATCGAGCCTCTCTACTCTGGCGAATTACGCCGCGATCAATGGCGATTATTTCGTCGTCGGGCGCTGGCTCGGCGCGACTGCCCTGGGGTTATATTCACGGGCTTACCAGCTTATGACGCTGCCGATGATGCAGTTCACATCGGTCATCGCCTCCGTGCTCTTTCCCGTCTATTCCTTGATCCAGGACGAAGACGAGCGGTTGAGGCGCGCCTATCTCAATTCCGTGTCTTTATCGGCGCTCATTGTCACCCCGACGCTTGCGGCGCTTGGGATCGCGGCTCCGGAGATCATGACCGGGATTTTCGGAGCGGAATGGGTTGGCGCCGCGGCGCCTCTGGCGATCCTTTGCGCGGGAGGCTCTCTAAACGCCGCATACACCCTGGGCGATTCGCTGGCGCGCGCCAAGGGCGCGGTTTACGCCAAGTTCGGGCGCCATGCCATCTATGCCGCGTGCGTCTTCGCCGGATCCTATATAGGCGCCAGGTGGGGGATCATCGGGGTCGCCGTAGGCGTGGTCATCGCCACAATCGTGATGTACCTGTTAATGGC
>DATEMG010000182.1:0-5003 GCA_035275805.1 Blastocatellia bacterium | reverse complement strand
AAATCTTTCACGCGCCCGCAGGGTTGAAGTTCGATCTCACTCTTCGCAGCCATGGCTTGGCGACGAAGCTTCGCCCGCTCGGTTGCGTCCCAAGCAATTGGCGCAACGGGACGAGCGACCGTCCCGTCATCCGGCGCAACGCGGGCAATCAACCGGTATTTGCCAGGCGCGAGATTGCTCAATAAAAACGAGCCGTCGCTTCTCGCATCGGCTGGCGAACAGCGAGCAGCGCCTCTTCCAACAACCATTTGCGTTTGCTTTCGCATACGCCAGGCGTGGCCTCAATCGCGAATTTCCCGGTGATTGACGCCATCGGCAGGAATTTTAATTCGATTCCGCCGGCGTCCACGCCTTTGACCACGACCCGGCGCGACGCCGTGACTGGCGCGGGGCTCGGCGCGTAGCCTTTCGCAGACGAAGCGCTGACCGAATAGACGAGCGACTCCAGACTGGTAAACTTGAAATTGCCGTCTTCATCTGTGCTGGTTCGATTTTGTGAGCTGATCAGACTCTGCAGGACGGAACCCGCATCGTTCAGCGTTTCGAGGGGCGTATCTACCGCGATTCCAGGGGACGCACGCGCAGCGAGCGGACATATCAGATGGTTGGAAATGAAGATCAATAGAATCGGAAGTAAATTCGATCAGAATGCGCTGTTTTACCTGGCGAAGCGGGATTTCCGCTTCGCCATTTGTGATTATAGTTATTGATTTTATGGACAAATAGTCCAAGCGTCAGTTCATTTCAGCAAGATTTCTTTGAAGAAATCCACCGCCCTCTCATCGCCGGTCTGCCCGAGCCAGAAGATCGCCTGTTTGCGGACGGCGGGGTTGGCGTGGGTCTTGGCGATTTTGATGAGCAGCGGCACTGACTCGTCTTTCGACCGTTGACTGATGGCGAAGACGGCCTGCTTTTGCACTTCGGTGTCGGCGTCCGCGCTGTCAAGCGTGTCTTTCAGCGCATTCAGGCTGCGTTCGCCCGCCTTCTGGCCGAGCCAGAAGATCGCTTTCTTGCGGGCCTCGTGGTCGTTGTCTTTGCCGGCGACGTCGATCAGGAAGTTGACCGCGGCGTCCTTATCCTTATTAATCGAAGCGGCGAAGATGATCTGTTCCTTGACGTCGCGATCGGTGACGGAAGAGTAGAGGTTTTGCAGTGTCGAGATCGCGTCGCTGTCCTTGCTGATCCCGATGGCGAAGGCCGCCTGTTTGCGCACTTCCCTACCCTCGCTCTCATTATGCGCCAGGTCGGCCAGGAACTGCGTCTCGCCGCCGACCTGGCCGATCCAGAAGACGGCGCTCGTCCGCACCTTTTCAACCGAGGATTGCCGGATGAAGTTCTTGAGCATGCCGGCCACTCGCGCGTCGTCGTGCAGGGCGATGGCCATCGTCGCGTGTTCGCCGACTCTGGCCGCCTGCCGCTCTTCAACCAGTCCGCGAAGCAGGTTCAAGCTCTCTTCATTGCCCGCGCGCCCCAGCCAGTAGACGCGATAACCGCTATATTCGCGAGCGCGGTCGAGGTTGTAGACTTCCACCCGCGTGACTGCCGTGTCATTCGGTTCGCGCAGCAGGAATACGCCCAGATTGCGCGTCTCGCGCATCGAATCGAACGAAATGTTGACGCCGTCCACCGAAGTCCTCTTGCCGTCCCAATCCGCGTCAACCGACACGCCGGGGCGCACGTCGAACGCGTAAGCAGTCCAGTATCGGGCCCGGGCGGCGCTGCCCTGCCTGACCGCCGCGGCCATGCGGCCATCCAGATTCGCGCCATCGACCGCTACGAACCCCGGCCGTTGAATCGGCGCCGAGGCCCAAACGGCCGCCTCGTACGGCTGAATGCCAATGGCGACCGGGGCGGCGGCCACGGCCCAGGGCGACTTGACCGAGCCAGCCTGCGAGCAGGCCAGCGTTACCAGCGCAACCAGGAAAAACGTTCTGACGATCATCTTCATACCCTCCTTATTTGAGAATTTCTTCGATGAATTTCATGGCTTCGGGGTCTTGGCTCTGCCCGAGCCAGAAGATCGCTTTCTTCCTCATCTCCACCGAAGCGTCGCCCTTTGCAATCTGCATCAGCTTTCGCAACCCGGCCTTCTGGCTGGACTGGCCGAACGCGAAGATGAGTTGTTCCTTGACGCCGGCGTTGCTCTCGGAATCGTACAACTGCGCCAGGAGATCAACCGCCTGGCCTCCGCCCTGCTGGCCAATCCAGAAAATGGCCTGCTTCCGCACTTCGATATCATCAGCCGCGCGGGCGACATCTATAAGCTTCGCCCGCCCGCGGGAACTGCCGGTCTGCGTCAGCGCGAAGAGAACCTGTTTGCGGATCTCCGTGTTGGAATCCGCGTCGTAGATTTTGATCAACTCCTCCACGCTCGCATCGTCGCTGTGCTGGCTCAAACAGAAGATGGCCTGCTTGCGCAGCTCGACGTCGCCGCCGGAGCGCGCGATCTCACTCAATTTGCCTCGGGCGCGCTGGCTGTGGTGTTGCGAGAGCGCGAAGAGGATATGCTTCTTGATCTCGACGTCCCGCTCGGCTTCATAGATCTTCGTCAGGTCGTCCACCGCCGCCTCCTGGCCGCGCTGGCCGACCCAGAAGATCGCGTCACGCCGAAGCTCAGTCGAAGAGGCGCCGCGGGCGAGGCTGACCAACAACTCGTAAGCGCGGGGGCTGGAATGCTGCGATAGCGCGAAGATCGCGGCCTTGACGACCTCCGTGTCGTTCGGCTGCATGGCGACCTCTTTGATCAGATCTAAGGCGCCCTCGTCGCCGCTCTGTCCCAGCCAGAAGATCGCCTTCTTGCGCGCCTTCGGGTCGGCTTGATTGCGCGCCAGTTCCATCAGCATCGCTGTCGTCCTTGGTCCGGCGTGCTGCCCGAGCAGATCGATCGCGTTCTCTCTCAGCCTCCGGTCCGCCGTGGAGCCAGGCTTGAGGATGTCGGCGACGAATGTGACCGCGCGGTCCGGATTGGATTGAAATAGGCTTTGCAGCGCGATCGCCTTGATCTCAATGTCGTTCTTGTCGAGCTCTCTCTCGACCACCTGACGGTTCCCGGTCTGGCCCGCGATCTCGACTCGCATCGCCCGCGCGTCGTCAAGCCAGTTCGAGTTCGGGCGCTCGCGGATCAGTCGCTCCAACTGCCTGTCCGCCTCCGCGAACTTCTCCTGTTTCTTCAGCGCGAAGGCCGTCCAGTAGAGCGCGGCGTCAACGTCCTTGTGTTTCGGGTAGTCGGTGACGAAAGAAATGAACGTCGCCGCGGCGCCGCCCCAATCCTCGTCTTCGATCTGGTCGCGGCCTTGCCTGAAGACTTTCATCGCCTCGTCTTTCGCGTTCGAGCTTTGGATGAAGCGGTTGAGTTTGCCCAGTTCCTGGGCGGAGGCGCCTGACACGGCGTTTCGCGCGCCATGCGCGAGCAGGCCGCCCGCAACCAGGGCCGACAATAAAACCAGGCCGCTCAAAAGAAGCAGTCTACGAAGCTGCTGATGATTGCGAATGTCGTACCGCATGTGATTCCCTCCCCTTCACTCTGATCGTTTTACGGAATTCGATACGTGTGCGCCGAAGGCTGCGCCGAAGAGATCTGAAGCGAAGCGATCAGCTCTTTGCGCTGCAAGCGTTCCCTGATCCCGCCGAGTTCGCCAGATGACGGCCTGTCCGGCAGGTTGGCGATGTCTATCAGGAACGGCTCCAGGCTGCTGAGCGCCTCTTCCGCCGGCAGGTTGCCTTTCATCTCCGCGTCGCGCCGCAACAGGATGTTCTGGAAGAGCAGCCGCCGGGACAATTGTCTCTCGTAAGCCAGGTCGGTCGCCGCCGAACCTTTCACGGCGCTCGCGTTGCGGAACGAGCGCAGCATCAATTGCGCCTTCTCGAAGTGCCTGATCGTTTCCGGCGTGAAGAGCGAGGCGGCGATCAACGATTGATCAGATCCTCTCGAAACGATAACGTCTTCGACTTTCTTCTCGCCTCGCCCTTCGCGCCGAACTGCGGGCGCATTGCCACTCAACTTCGCGACAGTCGGATGAACCGACCTTGGCCTCGCGGAGCTCTCGTCCGGCTTAGGCGTTGTCGCAATGACTTTGCCATGCGATTCAGCCTTCGGCTGCGGGGTCGGAGTCTTCGCGGCGACATCAGTGGCGCCGGGAGAAGGTCCCACGGGCTGCCGCCGTTGCCACGTCCACCAACCGATCGCCAGGAAGACCAGCGCCAATCCGACCGTCACCGGCAACGGCCTCATCGCAAACAGCCCGAAGCCGCCGATCCAGTCCGCCAACCGCCGAGTCCAACTCGGGCGCACAGACCGCAGCCCCTCGCGCAATCGGGTCTCATAACCCGGCCAATAACTTTCCTCGGGCATGGCGGTTTCGGCCACTTGATCAAACACGCGCAGCGCATCCGTCATGGACCGGTATTGCGCCTGGCAATCGGGACAACCTTCAAGCTCCAGGAGCGCGCGCCGCCTGGCTTCAGGCCCCAGTTCGTCAAAGACCAGATCAACCAACAGCTCGCTTGTCTTCACACAGTCATGCATAACCACTCACTAATTTCGGCGCGATTCAGCGCCGATCACGCGCCGCGTAGGAAACGTCCTCCGCCACGCCAAATTTCACCCCCAGGCGCTCACGCAGCCGATTAATCGCGCGGAACAACGCTTTTTTTACCGTTCCCGTCGAGACCGCGCAGGCGCTGGCGATTTCATCGTAGGTCATCCCCTCGCGATGCTTGAGCAAAAAGATCAGCCGCTGCTGCGCCGTCAGTTCGCTCAGCCCCTCCATCACCTTCTCGACCATCATTTGTTGTTGCAATCGCTCTTCGTGCGCCTGCCGCGGCTCCGCGGGAGTCAACCCCAACTCATCCAAAGAGACCATCTCGCCCAGTCTGAACGCTTTTTTTCCACTGCTATACATCGTCTTCATCTCACGTTGATGGTTGAGAAACGTGTTGACCGTGATACGGCGCAGCCAGGTATAGAAGCCCGCCTCGCCGCGGAAGCCGCCGATGGCGCGATA
>DATEMG010000181.1:0-12800 GCA_035275805.1 Blastocatellia bacterium | reverse complement strand
ACGACGCCGTCGACCGGAATGCTTTCACCGGGACGCACGCGCAACAGGTCGCCGGGGTGAACCTGATCGAGCGGAATGTCTTCTTCGACGTCGTTGGGACGAATAACGCGCGCGGTCTTCGGCGCCAGGCCCAACAGCATTTTGATAGCGCTGCTCGTACGGCTGCGCGCGCGCAATTCCAACACCTGTCCGAGCAAGACCAGAGTCGTGATCACCGCCGCGGCCTCGAAATATACCGCCACTTCGCCGCCGTGGCCGCGAAACGATGGGGGGAAGATGTTCGGAAGGAATGTGGCGATGACGCTATATAGCCACGCCGCGCCCGTTCCGATTGCGATCAGCGTGAACATATTCGGGCTGCGGTTGACTATCGAGGCCCAGCCGCGCTCGAAGAACGGCCGTCCTCCCCACAACACGACAGGCGTGGCCAGCGCGAATTGAATGAACGTGAGCAGCCGCGGCGAGAGGGCGTGCTGAATCGGCTGTCCCGGAATCATCTCCGACATCGCCAGGAACAAGACTGGCAGCGTCAACGCAACGCTCACCCAGAACCGCCGCTTCATGTCTTTCAATTCTGGGTTCTCTTCTTCCTCCAGTGTGACCACGCGCGGCTCCAGCGCCATTCCGCAGATCGGGCACGACCCCGGCTCGTCGCGCACGATCTGAGGGTGCATCGGACAGACGTATTCCGTTTTCGTCGCCGGAAAGGCGGGAGTCATCGGCTCCAGGGCCATCCCGCATTTCGGGCACGCGCCGGGGCCGGTTTGAACGACCTCCGGGTCCATCGGGCAGGTGTATTCGGCGCCCTCTCGAACAATGCGCGTCTCCGTTTGCGGCCGCGCTGTCGTCATCATAGCCGGCGATCCGGACTTGCCTCCGAGTTGAACCAAGGGGCGGCCCACCGCCGCGAGTTGCGACGCCTTGTTCAAATAGCCTTGAGGGGCGGCGCTGAATTTGCGCAGGCAGTTCGCGTGGCAGAAGTAATAGGTTTCACCTTCGTAATCGAACTTGCCCGCCGCCGTCGCCGGCGAGACCGCCATTCCGCAAACCGGGTCAGTGCGCGTGTTCATTTCCCCCTCCTTTTCAAATTGTTTCGTTCCGGCTTCATGGCGCTGAGATCGGAGCTTTCGATCAGACCGCAGAAATCGCCGTCGGCGAATCCCTTCTCGTCCCATTGCTTCAACGTCGCCGCCAGCGCGTTGCGGTAACGCCGGATTTGCGCCATCTGCTGGTCGAGTTCGGCCAATCGTCTTCGCACGGTCTCACGCACTTCGGCGCATGGCCTTTGCCCGGCGCGGCTCTCGGCGATGATGCGCTTGATCTCTTCGAGCGTAAAGCCGAGAGATTGCGCGCGCTTGATGAATTCCAGCGTTTTCAGCGCCCCTGCGTCGTAAAGCCGGTAACCGCCCTCAGTGCGCGCCGGACGGTCGAGTAACCCGCTGCGCTCGTAGAAGCGCAATGTCTCGACGCCTATGCCGGCGCGCCTGGCGACCTCTCCGATCTTGAGCGGCGAGGTTTTGTCAGCCTCTGACGCGCCGGCTGCTTCATCAGTCACTTGTCGTCTGGCTCGTCTCATATCGCTTCTCCAATGAACAAAGCAATAACTGTTCTATGGCGCTTAACAAATGAGTGTACGGCATGGGGCGATTTGTTTGATCTCCATGTTTGCGGCTTTGTCACACTGGCATGTAAGCGGTACTGACGGGAGCGGTAGCGACCGGGTTCAATGGCGCCCGGTCGCTACCGCTCCCGTCAGTACCGAAGCGCACTTTCCAGTACAGGCAATTGAAATCCGTTCTAACGCGAGAAGTCTACACTTTGTAGCCGACTATAGGGTCAAGAGTGAGATGAAAAATTTATGGCCGGTTAAGGAGAGGGCATTGGGCGCGCGACTGATAAGCGCCTAATTTAGGTAGATTACCCTTCAGAATTCTTTCAATGTTTCTTTAGCCTGATCGACCGTGAGAGTTTTCAGTTTGATACGATTCAGAACTTCCCGCTCAGGGGCCATGGACCGAAGGAGCAGTAATTGGAAAACGTCCTTTTTAGCTTCTATCGATAACCGCCTCTTGGAACAGTATCGCGTATAACTGTCTGCTATTCTTTCCCAGACGGCTAATTCCTTGTCCGGGTCCGCGTCTTGCTTGAAATTATCTACCCATTTCTCGATTGGAGAGTGATAAACCTCCGCCAAGGTATTACGCAGTTTATGGATTCTCTCCATTTGGTTAGGACTCAACCCTTTGTGTTTTATCGCCCCAGGTTCAGGCGAGGCCGGCGCTACCCACTGAGCCTTTGTCTCCTGGCCTTTATTCTTGCGAGAGACGCCGAAGAAAGTTAGTAGTGAAGATAATAATTCGCGCATGTAAGTTTGTTGTTAGCGCCGTCCGGCGATAGTGTTAACCCCAGACCCCTTCATTTCTTCCATGAGATCTTGCCCATTTCGCGCCAGGTCGTCAGTTTAACGCCGAGCTCCTTGATGAGAGCTGCGATTTCTGGGTCAGTGAATGAGAGGAAGTCGCCGTAGCGCTCTTCCCACGCCCCGGTCGTGGCTTTCAGCTCCGGGTCATTCATTCCTAGGTGCACGATCAACATCGTCACGCCGGGCTTCAGGTTTCGCAGCAAGTTTTTGTACGCCTCTTTCCGCTCGGCGAAGTTCTTGCCCGGCACGCCCGTTACCAGGTGATCGAGCATTACGAATCCGTCGGCTTCGACTTTCTTCAAAAGGTCCTCGGTAATCGGCAGGCCTGCCTGCTTGGCGTAGGCGATGATTTCGGGCGTCGGGCGCATGACCATCACAGGGATGCCGTACTCTTTGCCGAGCTTCGTGTAGACGTCGAAGAAGTCCTTGCGAGTGTACAGCGTGCCCATGTGCGTGTCGAGGTGCGTGGGTTTGAGTCCGAATTGCAAAGCGCGTTCGATCTGCGCGCGCAACTCGGTCTCGACCTCCTGTGGAGTGGCCCTCGTCGCCGTCTGTCGTTCGGAACGCCACATAAAACCCTCTTCGTCGAGCAATCCCTTGACCTTTTCCGGCGAAGCCACCGGACGCCAGCGCAGATATTTCCATTCGCTGGTCAGAGTCAGATGCAATCCCAGATCGAGCTCTGGATGCTCTCTGGCGTATGCGGCGATCTCGGGGAACCACGGGCAGGGAACCATGACGCTGCCCGAAGTGACCAGGCCTTTTTTGAAGGCTTCGATTGTAGCGACGTTGACCGAATGCGACATGCCGATGTCGTCGGCATGAACCATCAGAACTTTGTCGTTAGGGCCGTAGCCGAGCTGTTGCGCTGTGGTCGTTTGCGCAAGCGCCGAGGGACTTAGCAAAAGCAAACAGATCAGGATTAAGATCGCGGCCGGCATGGCGCGCGATCCGCTTATGAGGACTTCGCGATCAGCTTCCTGAATTAGCGGCGGAGTCTGAGTTGAATTAAATCGAATCATAATGGCGTGATTATAGTTCAAAGCCGTGTTATCTTCGCGATTGACGCAGTACCGCGCGCGGTACTGTACCAGCGGACAGTAAAAAAATCGACAAGGAGAAAAACGACGACATGCTTCTTGAAGGCAAGAAAGGCTTGATCCTGGGAGTCGCAAACAAACAGAGCATCGCGTGGGCGATTGCGGAATCGGCCTCGCGCGAGGGCGCAAGGCTTATATTCAATTACCAGAACGACCGCTTCAAAGACAAGGTCGAAAAGCTGGCCGAGGGCCTTGAAGGCGCGAAGACCTTTCAGTGCGACGTCGGAAACGACGACGAGATCGCCGCGATGATGAAGGGAGTTGAAGGCGAGTTCGGGGAGTTGGATTTCCTGGTTCATTCGATCGCTTACGCGCCGACCGAGGAAATGGCCGGCGAATTCGTCAACACTTCGCGGCAGGGCTTCGCGACTGCCCTGGAAGTTAGCGCCTATTCGCTCGTCGCGGTGTCGCGCGCCGCGGCGCCGTTGATGAAAAACGGGGGCTCGATCGTCACGCTGACATATCTAGGTTCCGAGCGAGTCGTCCCGCATTACAACGTGATGGGCGTGGCGAAGGCCGCCCTGGAGGCTTCGGTGCGCTACCTGGCGAACGACCTGGGGCCGCGGGGAGTTCGGGTCAACGCGATCTCGGCCGGACCGATCAGGACGCTGGCGGCCCGTGGCGTCGGGGGCATTTCCAAAATGGTCGACGCGCACCGCGAAATAGCCCCGCTGCGACACGCGACCGAACAGGCCGAAGTCGGCGACACGGCTTTGTTCCTGTTGAGTTCTTTAAGTCGCGGGATTACAGGCGAGGTCATCTACGTTGACGGCGGTTACCACATCCTGGGCGTGCTGGCGTCGGTCAGTTAGCTCTACAAGGTTTTATTTCGGCGGCAGTTTGGGAAACGGATTCTTTGGAAGCGCCTCCTCGATAGTCGTGATCAGGTAAGTCGGGTCAGCGAACTTGTGGACGATGACTTTGGCCCCGGCCTGTTTGGCCAACAACGCGTAATCGGCGCCATAAGACGTGACTACAACGATGGGTATGTGATAAGGGCGCAGGCGACGAATCAAGTCAAGCCCGTCAATCGGAGGCTTCATAAGATCACCGAGCAGTATGACTTTGACAATGTGTCCGTAGTGATCTCCATACTGCTCTCCGAGTTGTCTCAGTAATTGCAAAACCGCCTCGCCGCTGTTGGCGGTCAACGTTGCATAGCCCCTGTCTTCAACCAGACGAGAGAAGAATTCGAGCGTAGCGGGATTCTCGTCCGCAATCAGAATATGCGCGCCCTGGCGCCTTGATGATGAAGCTGATCTTGGTACTGCCATTGGATCCTCGCCTGCAATCAGAATCCTCACACCGTTCCCAAACCGTTTGTAAATTGACCCGGCTATTTTATCTTTTTTGCCAAGGCCATCAATCAAAATCTTATTGGGCGAGATTGGCGCAGCGCCGTTTTAATCGTCGAGAATCAGATTGAAATATTCACGCAGGCGTGACTCGGTGACTCTGGCGTCGAGTTTTTTATTTTCGATGGGATACCAGGCGGGATCATTGTCGCGCTGCCGCTTGAGGGTGAATTCAGCGACGATTTTCGCTTCGAGCATGATGTTTTGACTGAAGCCGATTCTCGCGCGCGCCAATCCGCGGTCAGGCACAAATCCATGTTGCGGCTCGCGAGGCCACCCGGTCTCGACGACCAATGTCTTCTCGCGAAAGCGCGCGCCGAATCGCTCTCCGACCATCGTCGAATCCTCGACTTTGAATTGCCATTCCTGGCGGCCCACTTGTAATGGCGGATGGTTTCGAGCGCTCAATTCGCGGTTAATCTCCGAACAGATCACGTCGAGCGCGTTCCACAACCACTGCTTACCGCGTTCTCGCAACTCGTCGTTCGCGGCCTTCAGCGCGAGGTATTCGGTGGCGATGTCATAGTCGTTCGGATTATTCATAAAAGGACAGGGAATGGGGAGTGGGAAGTGGCGCCTCTTTGCCCACTCCCCATTCCCTACTCCCTAAATTTCATGCCGGTTGGTAAGCGCTTTATGCATCGTTACTTCGTCGGCGTATTCGAGATCGCTGCCGACTGGCAGCCCCATGGCGATGCGCGTGATACGGAAGCCGAGCGGTTTGAGCAGGCGGGCCAGGTAATTGGCCGTAGCCTCACCTTCGGTGTTCGGGTTTGTGGCTAGGATAATCTCTTTTACGCCGCTTTCGCCGGTCTCGTCCGGGCGCAGACGTTCGAGAAGGTTTTTTATCCGAAGCTCTTCAGGCCCTATGCCTCGAATCGGCGAGAGCGCCCCGTGCAGGACATGGTACATCCCGTGGTATTCGCGCGTCTTTTCAATCGCCACCAGGTTATAAGGCTCTTCGACGACGCAGATGACGGATCTGTCTCGCGAATGTCCGGTACAAAAACGGCACGGATCGACGTCCGTCAAGTTGTTGCAGGTCGAACAGAAGACGATTTTCTCCTTGACCTCGCGGATGGCTTCGACCAGGCGGTCGGCCTCTTCCTGGGGGGCTTTGAGCACATGAAACGCCAGCCGCTGCGCCGATTTGTGACCGATGCCCGGCAGGCGTTTGAATTCGTCTATGAGTTTCGTTACAGGTTCTGCGTAATCAAGCATTGGGAATGGGGAGTAGGGAATGGGGAGTGGGGAGTGGGGAAAGGAGAAAGTCTTGGGATTTGATCCCCATTCCCTATTCCCCACTCCCCACTCCCACTGAGTTACATCAACCCCGGAATGTTTAATCCGCCAAGGACGCCGCCCAGGCGGTTGCCCGCGCTCTCATCGACTTTGCGTCCGCACTCGTTGACCGCGGCCACGATCAGGTCTTGCAGCATCTCGACGTCGGTGGCGGCTTCGGGTTCGATTTTGACGGAAAGGACTTCTTTGAGACCGTTCATCTCGACCTTCACTATGCCGCCGCCCGCTGTGGCGTCGACACGTAGAGTCTCCATCTCCTTCATCATCTGCTCCTGCATCTTCTGAGCCTGCTTCATCATCTGCTGCAAATTCATTCCACCGGGAAGTTTCATAACGCTCCTCAGAAAAACCGTCCACAAAGAACACGAAGAATCACAAAGGGGAGAGATTTCTTTGCGCCCCTTCGTGTCTCTTTGTGGACACATCATTGTTTTAGTGCGCCGCTCATTGTCGAATGAACGACTCCTAAAATTTTGCTCCAAAGTTTTGCGAATCAGTAACGCTCATCATAACACGTCTTTCTCTTTCACCCAGAGCAACTCAGCCCTGGTCTTTTCCATGATCAGTCGCACGGCCGGATTTTGCATCGCGCGTTCGCGCAAGCCTCGGCGTTTCAACTCTGCCTCGTCAATTCGTTCCTCTACCTGCCCGCTGATCTTCACCACCAGGT
This sequence comes from Blastocatellia bacterium, assembly GCA_035275805.1. GTDB lineage: Bacteria > Acidobacteriota > Blastocatellia > RBC074 > RBC074 > JAJVID01. Next base: position 5,951 of record DATEMG010000181.1, on the reverse strand, counting down.
CGACGGGCCGCCCGAAAAGGCGCTGGCCGATGTCGCGGAAAAGCTGTCCGCTTGAGCGCACTTGCCTGGCGAACACGTCGTCATTACCGAAGGTGGCGGTCAATGCCCCGTCGCGGAATTCCAGGCCCTGCGCGTCTTCGAGCGCGGTCAGGACCAGGCCGCGATTCATCTTTCGCACCTCTTTTAAAATAGCTTCGACCTCCTGCCCCGGAGTAACCGAAACAGCGCCTGATTGTGTTTGAGTCTCGCGCGGCGGCGCTTCTCGCGGCGGTTGGACGGCCTCTGACTCATACAAGCCGTCAGGCTCCGTTGGATCGAATTGTGGAAAATCGGGCGGTTCCTCCGCGCCGCCCAACGCGGATTGGCCGCGCCGGGCTTCGACCGAGGGGGCATGATTTTTAGTAGCAGGACCTTTCGTTAATGGGCTCTCAATGCGCGCGTCGCCCGCGTCGCCGGTTATTCTTGATTCAAGCTCTTCAAGCTTCTTTATTAATTCATCGAGCGTTTTCAACCTGGTCGCGTGAGTAAGTTTGACAAGCCCAATTTCGAGTTGAAAGCGTGGGTGCGGGGAATCTTTTATCTCTTTTTCGGTTTCGGCTAACAGATGAAAGAGCCTGACCAGATCTTCCTCAGAAAAATTGGAAGATAATTGTCTCAGTCGATCAACTTCCACATCGGTAACACCGAGTAAATCGCTTCCGTCAATTCCGGATTTAATCACCAGCAGGTGTCGCAGATAAGCTGTCAATTCGCGTGTAAAATTGCGTAGATCGTAACCTCTGGCGAACACCTCTTCCACCAGGTTGAGTATCTCCGCGGTCTTCTGACCGGCGATGGCTTCGACGAAACGTCCGAGCGTGGCGGCGCTGACAAGCCCCAGGGCCGTTGTGACGTCATCCTCGGCGATTTGATCTCCGCTGAAGGCGATCACCTGATCGAACGCCGATTGCGCGTCGCGCAGGCTGCCCGCGCCGGCGCGGGCTACCTCACGCAACGCGGAATCATTTATTTTCACCCCCTCGCCGTCGGCTATCTCGCGCAGTCGCCGGAATATTTTTTCGGTCGGTATCTGCCGGAATTCGAACTGCTGGCAGCGTGAAAGTATGGTGTCGGGAACTTTATGAAGCTCCGTCGTCGCCATAATAAAAGCGACGTGCGAGGGAGGTTCTTCGAGGGTTTTCAACAGCGCGTTGAACGCGCTAGTTGAAAGCATGTGAACCTCGTCAATGACGAAGACCTTGTATCGATCACGGGCAGGCCGGATCGCAATGTTATTGATGATGACGTCGCGCACGTTGTCGACGCCGGTGTTAGATGCGGCGTCGATTTCCAGCACGTCGATCGAGGCGCCCGAGGCGATCTCGACGCAGGAAGGACACTGCAGGCATGGGCGGCTGGTAACGCCGGTGTGACAGTTTAGGCCCTTGGCGAGTATGCGCGCGGTGGTCGTCTTGCCGGTGCCTCGCACGCCGGAAAACAGGTAGGCATGATGAAGCCTCCGCTGATCCAGAGCGTTGCCGAGCGTGCGCGAAATATGTTCCTGGCCTGTTAAGTCGGCGAAGGTTTGAGGACGATATTTGCGAGCGATAACCTGATAACTCACGATCTGATCCTTACGCTTAAGAGCCTGATTTCGAGTATGAAAACTTCCAGACGTGATCTGCGACCCCAGGCGAATTGAAGAATAACTTAGCGCGCCGCCGCGCTCAAGGCTGATTCTACTTGGCTTTTGACGTGAAAGGTAGTTTAATACAAGGACAACCAGGCTCCGGTCGCTACTCATTTAGCTACAATGCTAAAACACCCGAAACGACCTTGAAGAAATATGTTGTTGGATGGGCGAGTAACACCGGAACATTTTGAGCAACTACAAACGCTAGTTTCATTAAGGAGAGCAACGCATGCCTAGAAAAACTACAAGCGGCAATCCCGCGGAGCATATCAAGTTGGCAATTGCCAGCATTGATGTCCAGATCAAAGAACTCACGGCGCAGCGTGAACAACTTGCGAAAGTGATTCCCGGAGTGGCGGCGGCAAGCGTGCGCCGCAGGGGACGACCTTCGAGCGCGCTGGCGTCCGTAAGCGCCAAGCCCAAGCGGGTTGTTTCGGACGCGACTAAGAGGAAACTGAAAGCCGCCGCCAAGGCGCGCTGGGCCAGGTACAGAGGGGAAATGGAATAGATTCCCTCAGGTTAAGTCGGAGTACAGCGCGCGTCAGCGGCGGTTCTACCAGCAACCAATGCTGACGCGCGCGGGATTGAAAATTGAATCAGGGCGGAACACGCCCCAAAAAATGGGACAGGCTCCGGTTACTACCGCGGCACATCAGAACTGCGCTACCGTTGCTACCTTCCGGTCCTGGCGGGGTTCACGCGTTCGTGATTGCACGGAGTCCGGAGCCTGACATCCAAATCTCAAATTTCACATTTGAGACTCGAGATCGAATAGCGGAGAGAGCGGGACTCGAACCCGCACAGGCCTTTCGGCCCGCCGCGCTTCCAACGCGGTGCCATACCAATTAGGCGATCTCTCCGAAACACCGAAGGGGCGCCAGGCGCCAGGGCGCCAAGAACGATTTCACCCTTTCACCAATTCATCCCTTCGATCTTTCTGACGGAGAGGGTGGGATTCGAACCCACGGTACCCGTAAGGGTACAACGGTTTTCGAGACCGCCCGATTCAGCCACTCTCGCACCTCTCCGCATAAAGGCTTACTTATTACTCATCCTCGGGAATTATCTTATCGGCGTCAGCGTCGACGCCGGTTTTGCGACGCTGTCTGAAGAAGGTCTGCATCAACCGACGACCTTCTTCAGCGCGCACTCCCGAAGTAACTTCCACTTGATGATTCAATGAACTGTTCGCGCAAATCCGGAAGACAGTGTCGACTCCGCCCGCCCGCAAGTCGGCCGCGCCGTAAACCAGCCGCTTTACTCTGGCGTTGACCAGCGCCCCGGCGCACATCGCGCAGGGTTCAATGGTAACGTATAAGGTCGCTTCGGTTAAGCGATAGTTACCCACACGCCGCGCGGCTTCGCGCAGAGCCAGGATTTCGGCGTGCGCGGTCGGGTCGCTGGAGCCGATCGGACGGTTGCGCCCGCTTCCCGTGATCTTATTGTCAATTACGACGACCGCGCCGATGGGAACCTCACCCTCGTCACGCGCCAGCCGGGCTTCGTTCAGCGCGAAGCCCATAAAGAACTCATCATTTGCGTCGGAATCATGGAGAAGGTCGGTCGTTACATCACCGTTTGTTTCTCCGTCTGCTGACTTGCGCTTTGCCATTGTGTGCCGGGCGCGCCTAAACGCGAATGCGAATGGTACTGGCGCGAATAAGTCCTGTCAAGGCAGGGCGTCGGGAGGGTTTTGATGTAGAATCTCGTCGTGTATTCATACAGGCAATTCATAGAACAGGTGGACCGGATTGCCGCGAAGCTTCAGGCGCGTTACTCGAAGCATCTGGTTTGCCGCGCGGGATGCGCCGGATGTTGCCGTCATCACCTTTCCGTGTTCGCCGTCGAGGCCGAAGAAGCGCGCGCGGCGATTAAAACTTTGCCAACTCAAATTCGCGCACGCGTGGAAGAGCAGGCGCGCGAGGTTATAAAACACGAAACTCAGGGGGAGCCGGTAGCATGCCCTTTGCTGGTTAACGATCGTTGTTCAATCTACGAATCTCGCCCGCTGATTTGCCGCACACAAGGCTTGCCGTTGTTGATGGAAGCGGAAGACGGCGCCCAGGAGGTCGATTTCTGCCCCCTGAATTTCACCGAGGCCGGAGCTGTAGACGATCTCGACGAAAATCATCTTGTACCGCTTGAGGCGTTGAACCTGCGATTGGCGCTTCTGAATCTGGAGCATTGCCGCGAAACCGGCCTGGGCGACGAGGCCAGCGGCGAACGTATGAAGATGGCCGACATTATTCTCAAAAACACCGGGAGTGGCGAGTAGGGAGTGGGGAATGGGGAGTTATTTCCTATCCCTACTCCCCACTCCCCACTCCCGATTGTTCTTTCACAGGAGGTTGCTTGAAACTCAGACTCATATTGATCTCGCTTTTACTCCTGGCGCTTTCGAAAGAAGCTTTCTCTCAATCGCCGGCCGCATCCGCCGCCACGTCTTACCGGCAAGCCCATGAACACGAAATCATCGAAGAATTCGTCGACTTGCTTTCGATCCCGAACGTGGCTTCAGACACGCCGAACATCCGCCGCAACGCGCAATTGATCTCGCGGATGCTAGAAAAACGCGGCGTCAAGACCCGCCTGCTCGAAGTCCCCGAAGCTCCGCCCGTCGTCTTCGGCGCAATCGATACGCCGGGCGCGACGCGCACGCTGATCTTTTACGTTCATTACGACGGGCAGCCGGTCGAGCCTGCTAAATGGGCCGGCGGCGATCCGTTCAAGCCCACACTCCGTTCGGCGTCGCTCGATGCGGAGGGGCGCGACATTGAGTTCCCAGCCAAAGGTCAGAAATTCGATCCCGAATGGCGGCTCTACGCGCGTTCGAGCGGAGACGACAAAGCGCCGATCATCGCCATATGCGCAGCGCTCGACGCGCTGCGGGCGGGCAAGATCGCCATCAATTCGAACGTCAGATTTTTCTTCGAGGGCGAAGAAGAGGCCGGGTCGCCGCATCTGGCTCAGATCGTCGAAAAATATCGCGACCTGTTGAAATCCGACGCATGGCTGATCTGCGACGGGCCGGTCGATCAGACGCGGCGTCAACAAATCTATTTCGGGGCGCGAGGCGTGACCGGCATGGAGCTCACTGTATACGGCCCGCGCCGCGAGCTTCACAGCGGACATTATGGAAATTGGGCGCCCAACCCCGCAATGATGCTGGCGAAGTTGCTGGCCTCGATGAAGGACGACGACGGACGCGCGCTGATCAAAGGCTTTTACGACGGCGTTGAGGCGCTTACTGAGACCGAAAAACGCGCGGCTGCCTCAGCCCCCGACAACGACGCGATGCTGCGGCGCGAGCTGGGCATCGCGTGGACCGAAGGAGCGGGGAAGAGGTTGATAGAGCTGATCAATCTGCCCTCGCTCAACATTCGCGGGTTTTTGAGTTCTTCAATCGGCGCGACCGCGCGCAATGTGATTCCTTCGACCGCCACGGCCTCGATAGACATTCGTTTGGTCAAGGGCCTCGACCACGTCCAGACAGTCGATCGCGTGATCGAACACATCCGCGCGCAAGGCTACCACGTGGTCGAATCCGAACCCGATCAGGCTACGAGGTTGAAATATCCGAAGATCGCGAAGGTGATCCGTCAGGGTGGGTACAACGCGTCGCGCACTTCAATGGATTTGCCGATCTCGAAGGCGATTGTCGCTGCGGTCGAAAGCGCTCGCGGCGGCGTGATCAAAATGCCCACGCTCGGCGGCAGCGTCCCGCTTTACATCTTCACCGACGACCTGAAGACGCCTTGCATAGGCGTTCCAATAGCCAATCACGACAACAACCAGCACAGCGCAAACGAGAATATTCGATTGCAGAATCTGTGGGACGCGATTGAAACAATGGCCGCGCTGTTGACGATGAAGTAACAGGCGTGACCTTCCGCCAGCCGCAAAAGTGATCACGGAAAGTAAAACCACGGGGGGCCCGCGCAATTACAAACCGCTTTAGAGGTCGTTGCGATTGCATGCGCGGTTCGTAGTCCCGGCTTTAGCCGGAATCGTCTGGCTATTGAGCTTTTCCGCCTAAAGGCGGGACTACAAACATCCGTACACTAACGCGACGTCGCATCGCATCGCCTAAAGATTGATCATATGTCCTTCCAAGCCGTGCGCGGCTTCTTTGACGGCTTCGCTCAGCGTCGGGTGCGAGTGGACGTTGCGGGCGATCTCGCGCGGCGTCAACTCGGCGAACCGGGCCAGCGTCAATTCCGGCAAAAGTTCAGTCACGTCAGGGCCGATCATGTGAGCGCCGAGCATCTCGCCGTATTTT
>DATEMG010000180.1:0-8132 GCA_035275805.1 Blastocatellia bacterium | reverse complement strand
CACTCCCTAATAGTACAACTCCTGCGGATAGCGCTCGATCTGTTCGCTCTGTTTTCGCCCTACGGCGTAGATGTTATCGCCACGCAACTCTCTCGGCGCGCCCGTGTGATCGAGCCAGGCCAGAAACTCTTCATCGGTCTTGCGCCAAACATTATCGGTGAAGAGTTTGAGGACTTTAAAGCCGGCGGCTTCCAACACGGCGCGCACGTCATATGGCGCGTATTCGCGGCTGTGGCGGTCGGCAGGGTTGTTGCGGTTGTATAAACTGCCGATGTTAGGGCTTCTGCCCGCGAGCGCCTGCTGGACACTTAATGCGCTGGTAACGTTCGGCGTTGTCAGTATGACCAGCCCTCCCCATTTCACGATCCGATTCAGTTCCACGAGCATGTTCATCGGGTCTTCGCTCAAGCGTTCGATCAGTCCGCAACAGAGCGCGACATCGAAATGTTCGTCGGGGAACGGGAAGCGGTCGCGTTCGACATCGACGCTTTTCACCTGGAAAGCGCACTCCTCCGCCGCCGCCGAATTGCGGACCGTGACGATCTTTTCGCGCGGCTCGCCCCGGCGCCAGTCGGCGCCCGAAACCTCGCCGTAATTACCGTACCGTTTGACCAGGAGTTGCATGTGAAAATAATCGCTCAACGCGAGCAGCCGCTGATCCTCGCCGCCGACCGGAACGAGATTCAACGTCCTGATCAGTCGGTCGCGATGAATCTGAATGTAGCCAATAGCGTCCGGGTCCTCAGTAAAAAAACCGGCGACGTAATTGAGCGCCTCATCGCGGTCAGGTTCGATCGTCGGGCGTTCTGACAGTACAGGGAGAGGCAGCGATCGAGCGCCATCGAACCGGTCGCTACCGCTCCCTTTGCTCGTCTTATCAATAACGCTCCCGATAAAATCGAGGTAGCGGGCGGCGGAGCGGTTGATGTCGCATTCGGCGCGAATCCATTCGGCGGAGCGAAGGCTCAAATGTCGGCGCAACGTCGGACGCAGCGCCAACGCGCGCAGTCGCAGATACAGCTCACGTTCCTCTTTCTCTGTCGCCGGAACCTTCAGGCAAACGGCGTCGGGGAATTCGGCGAACTGGCCGAAGTCGGTTACTACGACCGGGAGTCCCGCGCCCAGCGCGCGGGTCAGCGTGCCTGAGGTTTCGCCCGCCGTCGGGTAACGCAGATTGACCACTACGTCAACGGCCTTGAGATAGCGAAAGAAATCGTCCTCGGAGACGTAACCGGTCAGGCGCGCGCGCTCACGCAATCCCAACTCTTCAATCAACGGCGCGACGCTACAATTCCGATGAGCTTCGCCGACCACCAGAAACATCGAGTTCGGGACCTGCCCCAGCAACCGCTTGAATGCGGCGAGGGCCGCCGGAATGCGCTTCGATTGCGTGACGAATCCGAAGGAGGCGATCACCCAGGCGTCTTCGGGAATGCCCAGACCGCGCCGGCATTCGATCTTATCCATCCCGTCAAACTCGTACGTCCGGGGCGAGAGATGGTGCGGGATGACCTCGACCGGAATGTCTCCGTTCAGGCCTTCGAGATTCGAGAGCGCGTAAGCGTTGTGAACGATGACGCCTAGACTGCCTTGTACGACCCGGCGGTTGAGCGGCATCAGGAATTGCTGATAATCGCTGCCTACGGCGGCGCGCATTTCGGCCACGCGCGCGCCCATTCGGCCGTAGGCGTAAAACATCTCGTCCCGGTAAGCGTCTTCGTCCTCGCGCCCCAGAGTCTTCCAGGCGATTAGATGATGCATGCAGCTCTCGTGCATGACAATAAGCCCCGGCGTCCGGGTCGCGCGGTCGTATATGTATTCGTGATGGGGGTTGTTCCCCAGGTGATAGACGCAGAGGTCGAACGGCCGCCGGGCGTGAATCTCGTCGAATTCATTCGCGCTGTGAACCGAAAAATCCGCGCGGCCGCAGTTCTCGCGCAGTTCGCCGGCCTCCTCGACGAAAACGGAAATTTCGGCGCCCTTTGCCAGATATGGCAATAGCTCGGAGTTGTAATCGGCGATCCCTGATTTGCTCGGAGGAAGCGGGGTGAAATAAGCGAGACGCATATGATTGCGGATTGCGGATTGCGGATTGCGGATTGAAGGAGGGGAGTGGGGAGTAGGAAGTGGGGAGTGGGGTCAGAGGAATTACTTCCCTACTCCCTACTCCCCACTCCCCATTCCCCACTCCCATTCTTCAATCCGCATTCCAATCAGTTGGCGGGTTGCGCCTGCAACGCCGCGCGCGGCTTGCGAAGCCGATAAATAAAGGTCGCGAGCGCACCGACGAAGAGGATTATCGCGATGAATTGCGAGGTCGACAGACCAAAGATTTCGCCGCGCGGGTCGTCGCGCCAGTACTCAATGATGAACCGCGCGACCGAATAAAGCATCGCGTAGGCCAGTATCACCTGCCCTTCGAAGCGGCGGCGGCGATGAATCAGTAGCAGCGCGACCAGGATCAGCAGGGCGGCCCCGGCCTCGTAAAGCTGCGTCGGATGCAGTTTCAGCGGCGCGAGGAGTCCTCCCAGATCGGTCAGGCGTTCGGCCCAGACGGTCTGCTGGACCCTGTCGCCGAGGTGATTGACAATTGTCGGTACCCCGGTGATCTCGTGGCCTTTTTCGCTGAAATGGACCCCGAACCACCCTGCCGTGGGTTTGCCCCAGCAGCATCCGGCGCTGAAACAGCCCAGACGTCCGATCGCCTGGCCGAGAATGATGCCGGGGGCGAAAGAGTCAGCCGTGCGCCACCACGGGAGCTTGTAATAGCGCATGACGATCACCGATGCGATCACCGCCCCGATGAACCCGCCGTAATAGACCCCGCCCGAACGAAAAAAATCGAGCGTGAAGATCTGGCGCGGGTTGTCGCGGTAATAGACGTCCCATTCGGCTATCACCATCAGCGCCTTCGACCCGATCAGCGAGGCCGCCAATACCCACAAACCCAGGTCATAAACCTTCTGCCTGTCCAACCCGTCCCGCGACGCCAGCCGCGCCATCAATAGCAGCCCGCCGACGAACGCCACAGCGAGCAGAAAGCCGTAGGTGTTAAAACTGAAATTGGTGTATGGAATCTTGAATAGTTCTGGAAACATATTGACGATTTTGGATCAACTTTCTGAAGAGCCGACGCCGGTCTCCCCCGACGCGGGCGCCGTCGCCTCAACGCCGCCGGAGGAGCGTATTCTTGCGGCCTTCTCCTCGCGCAACATCTCCAGCGCCAGCAATACGGCGCCGATGCAGATCGCGGAATCGGCGACGTTGAACGTCGGCCAACTGTATAGACTTTGCCAATGCAATTCGATGAAATCCACAACCTCGCCCAGCCGGACGCGGTCGATCATATTGCCCACGATGCCCGCCATCAACAACCCCAGCGAAACATTCAACCGCGGATTGTCGGCCGGGGCGCGCCTGAAATAGCTGAACACGAACAGGGCGGCGACCAGCGACACGCCGGACAGTATCCACCGAATGTCGAACGGACTGTCGGCGAACAGGCTGAAGGCCACCCCGCGGTTGGTCGCATAATTCAACCGGAAGAACCCCGGAATGACCTCGATATAGACAACCGGCTTGAGAGACGCCGTCGCCCACGCCTTGGTCAATTGATCGGCGACGAGCACGATCGCGGCGCCTAACAGATAAGCCGATTTGGTTTTCATTGTTCGCAACAAATTCATTCTCGAACTTCTTCGATTATGGATTCGCCCTGTGAAAAATCGCCCGACGTCCATTGCCAGACTTCGCGCAAACGCAGCCGGCCGTCTGGCAAAACCTCGGGAGTCGACCGGCATTTTCCGGTCATCAATTCGCCGGCGGAGTTCAAATGCTGGTACCGCATTTCGAGGCAATCGCGCTCTTCGACCTTCGCAATCAATGAGCCGAAGACGATTGCGCCTCCTCGATAAGTGGCCCACACCAGGTCGCCTTCGTGGCGGTAATGAAATATCGTGGCGGAACCGACCTCTCCGTTATCCGAACTGCTCACGGAAACAAAGCGGCGATTGTCGTAATTGATTCGAGGCGCCATCAAATTCCGACTTTCTACTGCGGATAGTTTACCCGCCTCCGGCTATTGAGCCAACATCTCGTCGATGTGCCCCACGCAGCGCAGGCATACGCCCGGGAAACGCGCGTCGGCGCCGACATCGGTCGTATAATCCCGGCAACGTTCGCACTTTTCGCCTTTGGCCACATCAACCTTCACATTCAACTCCGCGCCTTCGCGCAATTCGATCTTCGAAACGATGAAGACGAAGCGCAGGTCTTCGCCGAATGATTCGAGGAAGGCCTTCGTTTCCGCGTCCGCGGTGATTGTGACTCTGGCTTGTTGGCTCGAGCCGATCAGCTTCGCGTTACGCGTTTCCTCAAGCGCCTTCATCACAGCGCCACGAATCTCGAAGAGGCGGTCGTAACGTTTAAGCAGATCGTCGTCTCGCCAGGCTTCTTCGTAAGCCGGGAATTCTGTCAGATGAACCGACGCCGCTTCATCGGGCGCGCCCGGAATGTTCTCCCAGATTTCGTCAGCGGTGAACGCCAAAACCGGCGCCAGCAGCCTCGACAGGCGATGGACGATTTCATAAAACGCCGTCTGCGCCGAACGCCGCGCCGGCGACAGGGGGGCGTAGGTGTAGACGCGATCCTTCAGGATGTCGAAGTACAACGCCGACACCTCGACCGTCGTGAAGTTGTAGAGCGTTTGATAAACGTCCGTGAACTCGTAGCGCTCATATGCGGCGAGCACGCGTTTCGTCACTTCATTCAACTTTGCCAGCGCCCAGCGGTCAATCTCCGTCATTCGGTCTAACGCCACTCGGTCGCGCTTGGGGTCGAAGTCGTAAAGATTACTCAGACAGTAGCGCGCCGTGCCGCGCAACTTGCGATAAGCGTCGGAGATGCGTTTGAGGATTTCTTCCGAGATGCGCACGTCATCGTGATAATCGAGCGCCGAACACCAGACGCGCAGGATCTCCGCGCCGCTGTGCTTGATCACCGAATGCGGGTCAACGACGTTGCCCTTAGACTTCGACATCTTATCGCCGCTGACGTCGACGGCCCAGCCGTTGGTGATCACCGCGCGATACGGCGGGGCGCCCTTGGTCTCGAGCCCGACGACCAAAGATGAATTGAACCAGCCGCGGAATTGATCGCCGCCTTCCAGGTAGACGTCCGCCGGATAAGGCAGCCCGCGCGGTTCGAGAACGGCTAACGAACTCGATCCGGAATCGATCCACACATCCAGGATGTCCATCTCCTTGCTCAGCCTGTTCGACCCGCAACCGCGGCATTTCGTCCCGGGCGGCGCCAGTTCCGCCGCCTCGCGCTCGTACCAGATGTCGGCTGATTCTTTCTCGAAAATATCCGCGACGTAATTGATCACTTTCGGATCGACCAGCGATTCGCCGCAGTCCTCGCAATAGAAGACGGTGATCGGCACGCCCCACACGCGCTGCCGCGATATGCACCAGTCGGGGCGATCCCTGAACATATTTTTCATCCGATCCTTGCCCCACTCCGGCACCCATTGAACCTGATCGCAAGCGGCGATCGCGCGGTCGTTCAATCCGGTCGCTGTCATCGAGATGAACCATTGCGGTGTGGCGCGGAAGATCACCTCTTTGTGACAGCGCCAGCAATGCGGATACTGGTGTTCGTACTTCTCGTCGTGCAGCAACACTCCCGTCTCGCGCATTAATTCAACGATCTTCGGGTTTGCCTTGAAGACCTGCTCGCCTGCGAAATGCTCCACGTCCTTCATAAAGATTCCGCGGTTGTCCACGGGATTGTAGATTTCGAGGCCGTACTGTTTGCCTATGACGTAATCGTCGTAACCGTGGCCCGGCGCCGTATGAACCGCGCCCGTGCCCGCCTCGAGCGTTACGTGATCGCCCAGCATCAACAGGCTGTCGCGATTGATGAACGGGTGACGAGCCTTCAGCCGGTCGAATTTTTCGCCGCTGATCGTCGCGACGACATTCGGCTCGCCCCAATCCAGTTTTTCCGCGACCCGCTTCAACAATCCACTCGCGACTATGAAAACCTCATCGCCCACCTCGACCGCGCTGTATTCGAACGCCGGATTGAAAGCGATGCCCAGGTTGGCGGGCAGCGTCCACGGCGTGGTCGTCCAGATGACGACGCTCACATTGCGCCCTTCGAGCGACGCGTCAACCTTAGCGGCGTCCTGAAACGGAAACTTCACGTAAACCGACGGGCTGGTGCGCTCTTTGTATTCGACCTCGGCTTCGGCGAGCGCCGTCTGGTCACTGATACACCAATGCACAGGGCGAAGACCTTTGTAGATCGAACCTTCCTCGACGAATTTGCCGAAGACGCGGACGATGGTCGCCTGATACTTGGGGTCCATCGTCATATAAGGGTTTTCCCACTCGCCGAGGATGCCCAGACGTTTGAAATCCTCGCGCTGCAGCGCCAGAAATTTCTCAGCGTGCTTGCGCGCGGCGCGGCGGATTTCGAGCTTGTTCATCTGCGCCTTCTTCGCGCCCAGTTCTTTATCAACCTGAATCTCGATCGGCAGGCCGTGGCAATCCCATCCAGGAATGTATGGGGTCCAATAACCCATCATCGAGCGCGACTTGATGCAGAAATCTTTGAGAACCTTGTTGAGCACGTGGCCCAGGTGAATGCGCCCGTTGGCGTATGGCGGGCCGTCGTGCAGCACGTATAGCGGACGCCCCTCGCGGACCTCGCGCAAGCGCTCATAAAGATTGATCTCCTCCCACTTCTTCAACCGAGCGGGCTCGTTCTGGGCCAGATTGCCTTTGAGAGGAAAAGGCGTGTCGGGAAGAGTGATTGTGGTTTTGAGGTCTACTTTCGTTTCTGTTTCCATAATTCTTCTTGCAGCCCTGTTGGCGTGTCGTGCGATCTTCAGGGGCTATTGAAATAAAGCCCGATGATACCGTAAAGGCTGGCTATTAAAAAGCGGCGCGTTTCAATACAGATTGAAAGCGAGTCACGGATTGAACGTGAATTCGAGAGCGCCAGTCACAGATATGGGTTTGCCGTCTCCCATCGCAGGAGTAAATTTGATTTTACGAGCGGCTGCGATGGCCTCCTCCGTTAGTCCATGGCTCAATCCTTGAATTGCCATAATGTGCTTAATAGTTGCATCATAAGCGAAGACGGCCATGAGGACCACAATTCCCCGAATTCCGGCGTCGCGCGCAGCTTCCGTGTAAGGAGCCGCCTCTCTGTAATGAATGGTCGGCCTCAAAGCGCGAGTCATTGGGGCTACGGATTTTTCCGAGCCTTCCGCCCACCGCACGTAGAAGCGGATGGCTTCCAACCGCTCACTCAATGAGGTCTGTTCGGAGCGCTCCTGGGTAAGTTTCAGGTATGCTTCGAGACTTTCCGAGGCCGGTTTGAGCAGGGAATAATAGGGAGGTCTTTCCACGAGGCCGCCGGCTTCGCTTGATAACTTATTCCTCTCACGTTGGTCCAAACTTTTATTCCATTTGTCCCGCTCCTGGACAAACATTCCCATAAGAGCCTCAGTCTTCAGGAGCAATGCTCTAGGGTAATCGGGTTTGATCTTCAAAGCCTCTTCGGCCCTGGCCAGAGCCTCCGCCGCCGCGTTCTCTCTCAAACAAACCACACCGGCGATATAAAGCGACTCATAATTCTTCGGATCGAGCGCTAGAGCCTTTTCGGCGTTCTTCACAGCCCCTTTGTTGTCGTTGTCGAGCAACTGCATATACGCCATCGCCGTGTAACTCGGGGCGAAATCCGGCTTCAATGATATTGCCTTCTCAATGGCTTTGCGGGCGTCTTTGATTTCGCCTGTGCGATGCAATGACAAGCCGAGATAGTACCAGGCGTCAGAATCACTCTGTTGCTTCTTTACGGCTTCTTTCAGAGCTTTCACCGCCTCGCTGAAGGCGCCCTTACGATAAAGCTCAATCCCCTGCTCTTTTTCATTCGCCTGAGGCGGCTGTTGGGCGAATATAGAGGAACGCGATCCAACGAGCAGAGAGAAAAAACAATATAGCAAAATTGTTGTAATGCGAGATTGGCGCATAATAAGACTCCTAGGAAAATGGTGGAGCGCCTGGGAGCGCAGGCATCCTTGCCTGCGGGGTTCCGGCAATGACCGACTGGCCGAAGCT